>JASHVU010000457.1 GCA_030044455.1 Acidobacteriaceae bacterium
TTTCCCGCAAATTGACCTCGACGCAGCGTAATTCTGCCCAGTGGCCGGAGCACACAAACCGCACCTGTCTCATTCCGGATCGTAGTTGGTCGAATCGATTTGAGAATCTTCTGAATCGCCACTCCCGCCCTCGACTTCTCCGTTCGCCTCTTTTTGACTTGGTATCGTCTGCGTTATTTGCGCGACCTCAATCGGTATTTCCTGATTCCGTGTCTTTCGAATTTGCGCCATCAGTACCGCGGAGAGCGCTCCAATCCCAACCGACAAAACCCGTTGCGTGTAGCTTTCGCGTTCAAGCCGTTTAGCGAACCACAGCGTGGAAACATCCGGTTCGGTGTTCTCAGGCGTGTTCGGTTGTTGTCCGCTGGGAATCGAAGTCAGTTGTGGGTCCTGGACCAGATCCTCATCGAGAAACTGGGCGATGCCCTTGTCGGCCACGCCAGGCTGACTGAGAAACGTCACTAAATCAAGCGCGTCCTCTAACGCAGTGCGGTTCTGTTCGGTCTCTCGATCCAGGAATCCGATCGATAGGATGAGAAGGCACAAGACCAGAAATGCAAAATGAACAGCCCTGGCATGATCGACGAGATCCTTCAGCATCGGATGCCTCAAATCTGTCTTCCTGAGGGAGCCCAGATTCATGAAAGGAAGGGGCAGGGAATACGAGGGATGTTAAAACCCGCTCACCCCAAGGCGCAAGAAAATCGTTCCGCCTCCGTTTCTGCCGCCTGGGCCAGACAGGAGATAGGACCGTTTGTTTTTGAAATGTCGTAGATCGATCGCCCGCAGCATCGCGAGAAAGCACACGTCTGCTTCCTTCTCATAATGTTGCCTAGCTGACGGCAGCTACACCTTGAAAGCGCAGATCGCCGCGGCCCCGCCCTTCAATCTCTCAGTGACCGGGAACGGGATGGACCCGCGAGGTCGAGACCACACGAGTCACAGGACGAACCTTCCCACCTGCCGCCCAACCGAGAGCGATGAACCATCCAAACAGCGTCCAACCGAGCAGGACGTTTAAAGCTGTGATCCAGCCTTTTGCTGAGCAATCCCGGTAGTGCGCTATGCCGGTTGGCAGCAGATACAACACCACGAGTCCAACGAATACGATCAGATGTGCAGGCGCTGCCAGAGCCGCATCGTTTGTTGCCATCCCCACTGCAACCACAATGATTGCAACGGCGACAAGCGCGGCGGCAACGAAGAGCCGAATCAGACTTCCCATGTGCCACCCCCCAAAAAAAGTCGGCAGTTAGTATATGTTTCCGCTTCCCCTCTGGATGTGCCTTGTATCACAACCTGAGGTTCAACCGCCTTACTCCACCATCCACCATAAGCTCCCTGACACCGCACCCGGTCGCCCGGACCCTCCCCGGTCAACACTCCGCCCGCTCAACCGTCTAAACTGCTGTCAGAGTATTCGGCAGGAAGCCCCTATGAGAATCTCGCCTTATCTAGCTTTTACTGCTCCCCTTGCCCTCGCCGCCGGCTTCTTGGTGCCTGCGCCTGGCCAGACCCCGTCGGACTCACAGGCCACTGCGAGCTCACAGGCCACTGCCGGCGACCAACCCGCGGCCACGCTCAAAGTCCAGGCCAACGAAGTCCTCCTTCCCGTCACCGTCCGCGACAAGCACGGCAACCTCGTTACCAACCTTACTGCCGCCGATTTCACGCTCACTGAAGACAACCGTCCCCAAGTCATCAAGAGCTTCTCGATTCAAAGCGACTTGCCCTTTCTTTGCGGGCTTCTGGTCGACACCAGCCGCAGCGTCTCCAGCGCCCTGGACAACGAGCGCGCCGCCGCCGGCAAATTCGTTGATGTCATGCTTCCGGCCGATCCCAAAAACGCCAAGGAAGGAAACCAGGCTTTTCTCATCCACTTCGATCGCGAGGTAGAACTCCTCCAGGACTTCACCAATGCCCGCGACAAACTGCATCGCGAGATCAGTGAAATGGGACCGACCACGGCCGAACACAACAACCCCCAGGGCCCTGAAACCGGCGACGACAATGGCGGCTCCAACGGCGGCCACGGCGGCGGTGCATCGCGCGGTGGCACACAACTCTACGACTCCGTCTACCTCGCCTCCGACGAACTCATGAAGCCTAAAGAGGGACGCAAGGCCCTCATCGTTTTCTCCGACGGCGTCGACCGAGGCAGCAAAGAGACCCTCAATGAGGCCATCGATGCAGCCGACCACGCCAACGTCTCCGTGTACACGATCTTCTTCAAAGGGGAACAGGAGCGCAGCGATAACGGCTTTCCTGGAGGAGGCCGTCATGGTGGCATGGGTGGGGGCTGGCCGGGCGGCGGAGGAGGCTATCCCGGCGGCGGCTATCCCGGCGGCGGAGGACAAAGACCCACCCGGCAGGAGCAGGTTGACGGCAGGAAGATCATGGAAGATCTCGCCACACGTACCGGCGCACGCTGGTTCGAAGCCAAAAAGAAAGACGCTCTCGAAGACATCTACAACCAGATCGCCCAGGAACTCCACGGCCAATACCTGCTCAGCTACACGCCCGACAAAACAGAAGACGACGGCGCGTACCACAAAATCACGCTCAAAGCGAAGAAGGACGACTACATCGTCATCACCCGCGACGGCTACTACGCTCCGGGAGGCAACTCAAACTAAAACTCTCATCTAAGCTGACCGTCACCAGTGCCATGAATTCGCACTGGTGCGCACTCAAGTATCCTGCTCTGCATGGGTGCTGGCCATGATTCGGCGTCCCGTAGGGAGGCCAGGATATTTGCCCAGCACGAGTTCGCGAACGCGAACGCAGTGCTGGGTAGGCCGGCAGTGATGAACGGAAGCCCCGTAGGGGGGCGCGAGCAGTCTGGTTCTTTTTAGGGTGCAGCCATTGGCCGCGCCCCTCGTGTTTCGGGTCCTCCCGGTTACTTGTTCGTGTGAACCGCGCCCAAACTATCCTCAAGCGCTGCCCGCACCGCGGCAATCCGCGCCGTCAGCAGCCGGAAGCGCGAACACCAAATGGATTCACTTTT
>JASHVU010000458.1 GCA_030044455.1 Acidobacteriaceae bacterium
CCCATTTGCGCAAGAGAAAATGACCCGCCCCCGGAACCAGCCATCCGGCAATGAGGGGTAGATAGACGAAACCCTGTTTGGTATGATTTGCCGCGCTCGCGGCTTTGTTGTCAGTCGATCCCATTCCTTTTTGACTATACAGCACCGGTCTGGGGTTACTCTGACCGGCTGGTTATGCCTCATTCGTAGCGAAGCGCTTCAATGGGGTCGAGGGTTGACGCTTTCCACGCCGGGTAGATGCCGAAGACCAACCCGATCAAGCAGGAGACGAAGAAGGCGATGGCCACCCAGACCGGCGAAAGCGCCGCATGAAGGAACGAGACCGCAAAGTGGAGAATCAGCGTCAGCATCGAGCCCAACAATATCCCCAGCAGGCCGCCCACCATGCAGAGAGTGACCGCCTCGATGGTGAACTGCAGCAGAATATCGCGGCGCGTGGCGCCGATGGCCTTGCGCACGCCGATCTCGCGCGTTCGCTCGGTCACGCTGACCAGCATGATATTCATTACTCCTACGCCGCCCACCATCAGGCCGATGCTCGAAACCGCAATCATGAAGATGAACAGCGTTCCCGTGAGCTGGTTCCAGAGCCGCGTCAGCGAGTCGGGGCTAAAGATGGCAAAGTTGTCGTCCTGGTCGGCGTGCAGTTTACGCCGCACGCGCATCAATTCGCGAACTTCTTCTGTAACCAAGTCCTTATTCTTGGTATCGTCGTACTTCACCACGATCCAGTAATCGAGCACTTCGGGATGAATTTTGTGGAAGGCCTTGAGCGACATGTACGCGGCGTTGTCGGCAGTGTTGCGTCCGCTGCCGAAAGGCTGGGGCCGCTTATCCATGACTCCGATCACGGTATAGACATCACCCCGGCACTCCACGTCCTTGCCGATCGGATCTTCGTCGGGGAAGAGGTCCTCAGCGGCGTCGTGGCCCAGGATGGTCACATTGGCGCCGCGCTCTGCCTCTGTTTCGGTAAAGACGCGACCCTCAGTCAGATGCAAATCGGCCACCTTGGTGATGTCGGTTGTAACGCCGTAGATGATCGTATTCGAAATCTTGTGCGTACCGTGCTTCAATGCCACGCTGCCCAGGCCGGTCTGAAAGTTTTGCGACGTAAGCTCAGGATCGACGGCCTCCACGTGGGGCAGGGCTCGCATCGCAATGCCGTCCTCCTCAGTCATCCTTTTGCGGTTCAGCTCTTCGGTGGTCGGCCTGTGCCCGAACGGCTCGAACTGGAAGACCCACAGGTTGTTGGTGCCCAGCGTGGCCACAAAGTTGTTGATGTTGGAGTTGAGCCCGTTGATGGCCGACGAAATAAGGATGACGGTGGCAATTCCGATCATGATGCCCAGAATCGTCAGCCCCGAGCGCAGCTTGTTTTTGCGCAGAGTATCGAGGGCAAGTTTCACGGCTTCACGTGAGTGGGTAAGTTTCATGGTTTACATCTCCGCACGCAGCGCGGCGATCGGGTCAAGCGCTGACGCCTTCGCTGCCGGGTAAATGCCAAAGAAGAGCCCCACTGCCGAGGCCACAAGCAGCGCCACCAGGATGGACCACAGCGCTACCACGGTGGGGAACGAAATCATCACGGTGATGAGCTTGGCCAAGCCGATGCCGAGTACAACGCCAATTACCCCGCCTACCAGGGAAATGGTGCCCGCCTCAATGAGGAACTGCAGCAGAATGTCACGGCGCCGCGCGCCCAGCGCCTTGCGCACGCCAATCTCGCGCGTGCGCTCAGTCACGCTCACCAGCATGATGTTCATGATGACAATGCCGCCCACCACCAGCGATACGCCGGCGATGGACACAACCACCGCGCCGAAACTGTTCAGAATCTTGCCCAGAATATCGGTAAACGTGGCGCTGGAGTCGATGTTGAAGGTGTCTTTCTGGCCCGGGCTCAGGTGGCGCTGCGAACGCATGATGGTTCTCAGTTGGTCATTCACTTCATCCATCACCTCGCCGCCTGCGCCCGCATCCACATCGATTGTCAGGCTGGCGTTGTCGCCGTACATTCCGTACTGGTGCAGATAGGTCATCAGCGGAGCGGCCACCCAGTTGTCCATGCTCTGGCCGAACATTTTGCCTTGAGCCTCGCCTACGCCGATTACGGTATAAGGTTCGCCGTCGACGCGAATCTCTTTGCCCAGCGGATCGCCCGCGCCGAGCATGTTGTCAACAATGTCGGCGCCCACAATGGCTACGTGCGCGGCATGCTCGTCTTCGCTCTCGGTAAAACCGCGGCCCAGCACGATGTTCTGGTTGGCGATGGCCGGCATCGTCCACGTCCAGCCGCGAATGGTGGAGTCGGTCGTCGACTGCGTGCCATACACCACCTTGCCGGTCGACTCGCGCTCCGCACCCACCGATACGCAGGACGCGCACCGCTCCAGCACGGCGTGATAGTCGTCGATCGTCACATCTTTGCGTTTCTGAAATTCGAGATACTCATCGATGGTCATGAACGTCTGCGGCATTTTGCTGATGGTGAGCGTGGCCGCCCCGTAGGTATTGATCTTCTTGGTGACGAACTCCTTGGCGCCGTTGGTGAGCGTGACCACAAGAATTACCGAGGCAATGCCGATGACCACCCCGAGCAGCGTAAGGATGCTGCGGAGCTTGTTAGCCCACAGGGACTGGAGCGCGAGTTTGACCGCTTCACCGAATTCCATAGAACATCTTCACGAGAGGACGCACCCGCATCAATCTGAACAGACACTCAAGGTGCGGGAAAAGAAAGCCGTGTATCTACAGTAACCGATACGCCAATGGTTGGGCTTCGGTTCCCTTGAGCCTTTAGCCATGTTTTGGCTGGCCTGACCCTTGGACGGACTGACGCGCCGGTTAGTTTCTGCCGGGGTTCCTCGTCCTGAGTCCCTGTCTTCTTGTGCCCTTGTTCCCGATTTCCCTCGTTCCCGGTTTTACGGTCCCGAGCTACCAAACCCCTTTTCCAGCCTTTTCGACGCATCAAGCGTCTCCACTTCCTCCACCGCTCCCGTCAGCACGGGTACCGGAATCATCTGAGCCACCTTTTCCCCGGCCCCGATCGTCACCGCGCCATCGCCCAGGTTCGTCATCACGATCAGAATCTCTCCCCGGTAGCCGGCGTCGATCACCCCGGCCGTGGTCGCCAGCCCTTTGGCCGCCATCGACGAGCGGTCGCGCACCAGCAGGCCAAGAGGCTTACCGGTCTGCGGATCGCGCGCCTCCACAGCAATCCCGGTCCGCACCCTCGCCGCCGCGCGAGCGCCAAGTTCTATGGATTCAAGCGAAAAGACGTCGTAGCCCAGATCTTCGCCGGGATGGGCAACCACCGGCAGCCGCGCCGACGGATCCAGCTTCTTTACTCTCAGCATGAGATTGATCGTACAGGAGTCACGTTAACCACCGGACCAGGTGCCCGGGATTCGCGCAAGAAATTGATTTTGCCCAAGAACCAACCCGCTTGCCCGAGAGAAGCTCAAATCTCCCCGACGATCTCAGTCAGTTCGAACAAGCGCGCGAGCCGCATCACCGTAGGGTAAGAGTAGCCGGTCACTCGCCCACAACCTCAGTTAGTATCCGGTATATGTCCTTTAAGTCAGAAAAGCGTCGGTAAAATACGATGATATGCAACATTCTTGTTCGCGGGCTCATAGGTCATTTTGTACCATCTACGATGCGTCAGGATGTTGAATGCCTGGTTGTCTGCATCAACTCGGGAGGACCATGCACATGATCCGGATCATGGCCGCAGCAATCGTACT
>JASHVU010000459.1 GCA_030044455.1 Acidobacteriaceae bacterium
ATAGTGGTCGACGTGCTCAACTTCGTGCCCCAGCACAAAAGCCAGCTCATCCTCAGTCGTCATCTGATTCAACAAGCCCTGCCCAATAAACACGTGCCCACCCGGCAGCGCGAATGCATTGATGAAATCCGGATCCGCAATCAGGTGGAATCGGTAATCGAGCTTCCGCTTCGCATGCGCAGCAACTCTCATGCCCACCCCAATCACATATGCCTCAACCATCTGCGAATGCGTGCTGTGCGCCGGCCCGAGCGCCATGTAGTTTTGCGCCAGTTCATCACCGATCCGCGTCTCTTCGCTGTCTGGGAGCCGCGTCAATTGCATTGGCGCGCGCGACAAATCCCGCTGCCAGTCCGCAGCCACATCCAGCACCGCATTGGGGCTTACAGCATCTCCATGTTGGCGCCTTTGCGCCAGGTAGAGAGCCGCCCCGGCAATCGCCAGCAGCAACGCGAGTGAGATCAATTTCTTCATAACAGCCGCTTCAATTGTTCGCGATAACGGCTGTAGAGCATCGATACCAGGGTCAAGGCCCCGCCGAGCGCGATAAATGTGATGTACCGGTCGCGCTCTTCCAGCCGCCAGGCATCGAGCGCCACAATCTTGCCCACGCAGAGCAGTAAAAGTCCCAGCCCCGTTAGCCGGTAGCTTCGCTCGCCGGCCAGCAAACCAAGCAGGATTACCAGTACTCCCACCACGCCCCACGCAAGCGTCACCATGCCCGGATTCATCTTGGCTTCAATCGTCAGCACAATCAGCCCGATCGGCACAAAGAAAAAGATCTGTTCCGGCCGATGCACAAACAGCCAGCGGCTCAGCCACGGTAGTTGTTTTCGCTCCGCATAACGTCCGCGCACCTTGAACGCAATCGGCAGCGCGCTCAAAAGCAACAGGGCGGTAAATGGGAGCACTGAGAATTTGCCTCGCCACCCTCCGGCAACAAAATAGCTCGATCCGAAAATGTTGTGGGCCAGCCCTCGCCCGGCAATAAAGACAACCACCAGAATTGCCTGTTGTACCAGCACTTCTTTATCCAAGGCCAGGGCCGCCGTAATCAGCACCAGGGCCATCACTGCCCACGCAACAATGATCCACTCCGGGCTAACCTCGAAATAGAGCAGCGCAGCAATCGACGCCGACCCAAAATAGGCAATCAAGCTGCCCACAGCCCATCGTGCCGTTTCCAACGCGGTTTTCTTACCCTCCAGCCGCGTCCACACGTAGAAATAAATCAACGCCAGCGGCGCCACCGTGTAGACGCGCGGGCTGATCATCTCTCCCGGCAGCGTAGCCGCGGTCAGGTTTACAAAGAATATCCGCGCAAACGATGCGGCCATCAATGCATACGCCTGCCAGCAAAGCTGCCGCTGGTTCTTCCACTCGCCAACCTCAAACAGACCCAGCCCAAATACACCCAGCCCCAGCGCCAAACTGATCGGCTCGAGTTCCTTCCACAACAGCCACGATGCCAATCCCGCCGCAACCCATGTGTAGGCGTGCGGCGCTTCAAACTTCTTCGCAGCATCAGGCATTCGCACCCAGCGTGCCAGCACGTACAGCACCGCAATCACGATCCCCATCGTGATCAATCGCAGGTGCATCCCTCGCCACACGCCTTCGACAAAGAAGTTCACCGCCACCACGCGCGCCACGGCTATCAGTGCCAGTGCGTTTGCCTGCCAGGGCAACTCTTCCACGTTGAAAATCCGGTCGCACACTGCCAGGGCCAGCGCAAACCCTATCCAGATCACCGCCAGCCACGGCTGCTCAGCTTCGTGCCAGGCCAGCGCCGCAAGCAATCCGGTTGCGGCCCACGTGTGCATCCACGCTGCCGGCCGCCGGTAGCCCGCATCCTTCAGCGTGCAGAAACGCGAAATCGCGTAAAACGCCGCCGCGCATCCCGCCAGCGGGATATACCTTTGCATCGCTGTCGCCGCGTCAAGATTCACCGCGGCCAGCTGTGCTACCGCGGCAACAGCCAATACATTCTCCTGCAAAACCAATTCGATCAGCTTGTATCGCCGCCCAATCAAGCACAGTGCAATCGCAAATCCAACCCACGCAGGTGCAATCCACGCCTCTGGAAGTTCCACCCATGCCAGCGCCGCCAGAAGCACCGTCCCCGCCCACATCGCGGCTGTTCTTAACGACAGCGGAAAATCTTCTAACTCCGCCAGCACCCATGAAGCGAGATAAAGAATCGCTGCCAGCATCGGCACCGTTACCAGCCGCATCGCCAGGTGGTGTGGAACTGCCTCATCAAAATCGAGATTGACCAGCACTCCTCGAGCAACCGCCGCCAGCGCCAGCAGCCACGCCTGCACAAGTAATTGCCTGCTATTCAGTTCCTTTGCGCCGAACGCAGCCCCAAGCAGCAAAGCTCCCCATCCAATCGCGGTCCAGTCCGCCGTAAAGATAGCCCACACGCCCAGGAACGCCGTCACACATCCCAGAAAGCTCTGCGCCAGAGCGAGCCCTCGATCGAAATGCGCAAACAGTTCCTCCCACTTCCGCGCTATATATTGCGAGTTCATGTAAAAGAGCAGGCTGCACACCAGCAGCAGAACGCCGTCCTTCACCATCGGCGCCTCAGAGCTCTGCCTCAGCTCCACCAGCCCCCACGACTCATAAACCACCAGCAGGCCCGTCACCACGCCAGTCAGCAGCCCGAGCCATTTGAATAGCTTTTCAAGCTGCACGATGCCTGCAATGAGCAGCGCCTCGGCAGCAATCATCCAGAACAGCGCAATACTGTTCCCGCTGTATTTGAACGGAACCGCAGCAAAAATCAGCAGCGTTCCAATCACCGTCAACAGCGTGAATGCGGCACGCCTGCGCTTCGTAATCGGCAGTTGCCCGCACAGAAATTCGATTCCACCGAGCCCCAGCAGTGCATAAAACGCCAGCTCCGGATGCGTCGACTGGTACTTCAACTCCGCCAGCAATAACATCACGTTCGCGAGGGCTGCAACCGTCGAAATCGACTCCTGCCTTGGTGTCTCAATCCGCCGGGCAATGTAGGAGAACCTGAAGACGGCCCAGTACAGAACCAAAATGATCGCGCTCGGCCAGAACTGCGGAAACGCCTGCCCCGCGACGCCATCGGGATAGAGTTTGTACAGCCAGTAGAAATGGTTTCCGTAGCTGGCCAGGATCCCGAATACCTCCAGTTCAAACCAGCTCATCTTCAGCGCGATCGCAACAATACCCAGCGCAAGTATCGCGCCTGCCGCCAGCGAATACACGCTGTCCTGGCTGAGCGCCACGGTTGAGAACGCCAGCAGAAACGCCAACCCCGTCACAACCTGCGATCGATAGCGCAGTGTATGCGCCACCATCGCCACCGCAACCGCCAGCATCAATATGCAATCCAGGGTGACCGAACTCAGCACCCGCATCGGCGCCACATGATTCAACGCGTATGTTGTGAAGAAAAGCAACGCCCAGCCGCCGCCAATCCCCGCGCGGCCAACAATGCGGTAACGCTCGCGACTTTCAAGCCAGATTCCTCCACCCAGCAGCAAGGCCGCCATTCCGTAAACCACAACGTCTCTCGCTGCGGGGCCCATCGCAATCAACGCCAGCCGGCCATAAAATGCAAATCCCAGAACAAGAAGAACAATGCCGAGCTTGGCAAACAGATTCATGCCCAGCAGTTCTTCAAGCGGCAATGTCGTCCGCATTCGTTCCGCCCAACTCTTCCGCGGCGGACCGTCATCCACGCTGGTGAATGAAGGCGGCGGCGCTGGCAACGGCGGCCGCATCTCCTGTTCGGCCTTCGCGAAGGTTGCCACCGGTTCCTCGACTTCAGCCGGAACAGGTGTCTCAAGCTCAACCGCTTTGGATGTTTCGACAGAACCCGTCTTCGCGTCGCTTCGAAACAAGGGCACGGCTTCAGCCGGGCCGTATTCTACATAGGCTGAACTGGGGGCTTCAGCCCCTGAGGGTAACTCCTGCGGAATCTCCCCCGCGACGACACTTGGCGTCGGCACGCTCTCCTGTGCACTCGCAACAACCGCAGGTCGTTCGACTGACCTCTCAACAATCACCACCGCA
>JASHVU010000460.1 GCA_030044455.1 Acidobacteriaceae bacterium
CTGTGGTACTTCCTTAATTGACCCGTCAGGCAGGTGTATGGCAATGTTTTGCGTGCTCATGATCATTCTCTGCAGTCCCGATCGTTTCCAAAGAAAACAATATCGCTGTAGTTCCCTTATCTCTTAGGATATAACGCGGGGTGAATCGAAGCGGAAGACTCGCTGAGCTGCGGATCCTATGGCGCCGACTTGGGAAAAGTAAACGCGATCCACGGCACCTTGACAAACAACAGCACCACCATGAGTGCAATGCAGAGTGTAAGAGGAATCATCAGCGCCGGCTCCTTGTAGAGCAGCTCCGGACGCTGTACGGGGCTGTCGGGCTTGAACGACAGGCTGAAGTAAACGGCCATGAGCCACGCAATGACAGGGAACGAGAGGATGAGCTCGATGCGGTAGCGCATGATGAACGCGCCGAAGAACAGCATCGACGAAGCCGCGTAGAAGGTGGCCGAGTTAAGCAGAGCCTCTTCGCTGTAATGCGCAAAGGAGCTGCGATAACTCGCCGCCCGCTCATGGTCGGCAATCTGCCGATATTCTGAGAAGCGCTTCAGCGTCATGAAAAAGCAGCCCAGCATCCAGTACGAAATCAGCAGCGAAGTAGGCGGCAGAAGATTTGTGACCACCGAGTACCAGCCCAGGCAAAAGCGCAGCGGATTGTTGATAGACTCGGTGAGCACGTCGAGGTAGGCTACGTCTTTGCTGCGAACCGGCGGGATGTTGTAAACGCATCCCATTACCCACAGCCCGGCCGCGCTCAGCATAAAACCGGATCCCAGCAGTCTGGCCAGTTCCATGCCCAGGCTCATCAACGCGAACCACTGCACGTATCCCCACTCATGACGCACAAGCCCGCTTGCCGCGGGCCGCGATTGCTTTGATGGGTGAAGTTGATCGAATGGCGCATCGAGAAGCTCGTTCAGCACATAGTTGCTCGACGCAATCAACGTAGCCGACACAAGGCCGATGACGATCCGCCACCATACCACGGCCGTAAGGTGAACTCCCCCAATCGAGACCGCCAGCACAATGCCCGGCGCTACAAAAATCTGCTTGATGCTGTGATCGAGCCGCATCATGCGCGCGTGCGCAATGATTCGCGTTCCCGCCCCGATGCGCTGATCGCCGATCTCCGCCATAGAGTCTCTGACTATCTTACTGTCAACGACTCTTTGGCCTATTGGCTACTGACGATTGGCTGTCTTTCCCGCTTTTTCTTCGTGGTACTCCATCTCGGTATTGATGGACCAGAGATTGTCTTTGGTTTTTACGCCCTTGGCGATATTCTCAACGGCCGTCATCGCGGTCAACATCGAGTGATCCTGGTTGTTATATTTGTGCATGCCGTTGCGGCCCACCAGGAAGAGGTTCTCGAAGCCGTCAACGTAACCTCGGATCACGTCGAAGCGGGCGTAGCTTCCAAAGTAAGCGGGATAGGTTTTGGGCACGCGGACCACGTGAGCATCCTCGACGTCCTCTGCCTTCAGGATGCCGATCCTGGCAATTTCTTCTATGGCAAAGCGCTTCATCTCATCGTCAGATAGCTTCCATAAAGGGTCAGTCTCGTTGCAGAAGTACTCCAGCCCGATCCACGTCTTTTCCTCGTCTTGGACGAGATAAGGGCTCCAATTGTTAAATATCTGCAGCCGGCCCACGGTTACATCGGGCTCCTGGATGTAGATCCAGTTGTCTTTGAGCGCGGCGCCGTCGGTCTCTTTCACAGCCAGCTTGCGCGCCAGCAGGCCCACGGTAATAAAGTCGCGATACATCAGGCCTTCAGAGACCTCATTCACCTCGGTGGGAATAGCCTGCCCTTCAACAGCCGCGATGGCCCGCACCAGGTCGCGCACCGGCATGGTGGAAAAGAAATAATCGCCGGCAAAACGCACGCGCTCGCCTGCGTCGTTCACGCCCTCAACAGCAACCACGCGTTTGCCGTCTACGATTACACGCTCGGCGCGAATGCCCATATGGATTTCTCCGCCGCGCGCCTGAACCAGCTCAGCCGCATGCTCCCAAAGCTGGCCCGGTCCCAGCTTGGGATACAAAAACCGTTCGATCAACGAAGTTTCAGTCTGCTTCTGTGCCAGGTCGCCGGCGGGTTTGGGTGCCAGCGTCTTCTTCAAAAAATGGGTGACGACGCCTTTGAGCGAGAGCCCCTTGATGCGCTGCGCGCCCCACTCGGCACTGATCTGGTCGCACGGCACTCCCCAAACCTTTTCGGTGTACGACTTGAAGAAGGTGAGGTAGAGCTCGCGGCCGAAGCGATTGATGATGAAGTCTTCGAGAGTCTTTTCTTCGCGCTTGGGCATGATTGCCGTGCGCAGGTAGCTGAAGCCGCAACGCAGGGTGCGCTTGAGGCCCAGGTTCCTGAAAGTGTCGACGCTCATTTTGATCGGGTAGTCGAAAAACCGGCGCAAAAAATAAATGCGGCTCTTGCGCTGGCGCACCAGCATCACCAGGTCGTCTTTTTCGGGATCGCGCAACTGTTCCAGCTCAGGAACATCGCGCTGCTGGCCTTGATATCTCAGCACACTCTTGTCCAAATAGTCCGCCCCGCCGCAGGTGGTGCCAACGGGCATCATCTCCAGCCACCACTTCATCACGCGGTCCGATTTTGAGAAGAAGCGGTGCCCGCCAATGTCCATGCGGTTGCCCTTGTAGCGAACCGTGCGCGAGATACCGCCGATCTCGTGGCTGGCCTCGAGCACCACCGGCTTGACACCGGTGTGGCGCAGTAGTTCGATGGCGGCTGTCAATCCCGCCGGACCGGCCCCAACGATGATCGCCCGGCCAGTAACGGATTCGCAGGCAGACACCGGAGCCGATTCAGGTGAGCCGGAGGGCAAATTCGCGCGGGAGGGAGTGGAAATCTGTGGGGGCATGAGTTTCACTAGCAGTGTTGGGAGAAAGAATAGCGGCTCGTTGGCGCTTTGGGAAATAGCGCTTCTGTTTGATATCGGACAGGGTTGCAGCTGCCCTTGAGTGTGGTTACTTCATGAGCAGAAATATGAGATTCTGCGGGCCGATGCCCTCCGGAACGCAAGCCCGGCCTGATACACGAATGAGCGCCGCTGGGATGGATTCGACGCAAAAATTCTACCGGCGGCGATTGCACCCGTCGCCAATGCCGGTTAGTTTGGGGGCAACCTGCCCACGAAAGAATGCCCGCTACATGCGCGATCTTCTTGAGTTGCGTCGAGTCAAACAGGCGCAGAAACCCGTCTGCGTGCTTCCCCGGGACGCTGATTTGCCAATAGCGTCGAAAGCCGCCACGCGCCAGATACCGCAAGGGCCGGGATTGTGTCCCAGCCCTCGCGTAGAATCGTTCGCGTTCTTACTGGATTCTGCCGAAATCCGGCCGCCAGGGATTAGAGCGGCTGAACGTCTGCCGCTTGCCAGCCCTTGGGACCCTTCACAACGTTGAATTGCACGGCTTGACCTTCTTGCAGGCTCTTGAAACCACTTGAGTTGATTGCAGAGTAATGCACGAAGACATCTTCACCGTTCTGACGCGAGATAAAGCCGAAGCCCTTCGCATCATTGAACCACTTCACAGTACCTTGTTCCATCTTGATCGTATTTCCTGATATTGAATTGCGCTGGAGGAATCGGAGCGACCACTGGCAGATTCTTGCTTGGTTGGGCGAGTTGCTGCTCACGCCCGGTTCGGTTCTAACGCTGCGTTAAGTGTATCATCCCTGTCAAAACTCCAGGCATGAATTCTTTATCAGATCGGCCGCAACCCTCTTCTTTGCATGAAATTCGTCTCATTCTGGAACTTAGCCCAGTTTCCGCTCGCTGTGTTACTGTGAGGTGGCCATGGCCAACGACCCAATCCCTCGTCTGCTTGAAGGTGCCCTTTCAGCGCTCGAAGAAGAGTTTGCTGACCTTCCAGCATCCGAGCTTGTCGTCGACGAACCGGCCGTTGCGGTAGTTCTGGCGGCAACGGCCAGGCGCCTGGGCAACAATTATCCCTACTTTCACCCTCTCTACGCCGGGCAGATGCTCAAACCGCCGCATCCAGTGGCCCGCGCCGCCTACGCATTGGCCATGAAGATCAATCCCAACAATCACGCTCGTGACGGCGGCCGTGCCAGCTCTGCTATGGAAATGGAGGCAGTACAAGAGATTGCCCGCATGTTCGGGTGGAATCAATTCCTGGGCCACCTGACCTCGAGCGGCACCTTCGCGAACCTTGAGGCGCTTTGGATGGCCGGTCAGCTCGCTCCGGGCAAGCGCATTGTGGGCTCCAGCCAGGCGCACTACACGCATAGCCGGATCTCCGGCGTCCTGAAGCTGGATTTTACGCCCGTGCCCGCCGACAACCGCGGCCGGATGAGCTTGGAATCGCTCGAAACCGAACTCCGCAAAGGAGATGTGGGTACAGTGGTGGCCACGCTGGGCACCACGGCAATCGGCGCCGTCGACCCGCTGGATCTGGTTCTGACCCTCCGCGAAAGATACCGCTTCAGGGTTCATGTGGATGCCGCCTACGGCGGCTATTTCAAGCTGATTCCCGAAAGTCTCGACGAGCCGGCCCGCCGCGCCTACGCGGCGATGGAACAAGCTGACTCCATCGTGATCGACCCTCACAAGCACGGGCTGCAGCCGTATGGATGCGGATGCGTGCTCTTCCGCGATCCGGCTGTGGGGCGGTTTTATAAGCATGATTCGCCGTACACCTACTTCACTTCAAAAGACATGCATCTCGGCGAGATCAGCCTGGAGTGTTCCCGCGCCGGTGCTGCCGCCGTGGCGCTATGGGCTACACAACAGTTGCTGCCGCTCGAGCCTGGTGGCGAGTTCGCCCGCGGATTGGCATGTGGTCGCCGCGCCGCCTTGGAGCTTGACAGCCGCCTGCGGGACGATCTCCGCTTCCGGCCGCTCGCCGCTGGCCCTCCGGAGCTGGACATCGTGGTATGGGCGTTGCGCTCTCAAACTCCGCAGACTGCATCGGAACGCGCCCAACA
>JASHVU010000461.1 GCA_030044455.1 Acidobacteriaceae bacterium
AATCGCCATCGACGTGAGCCGCGAGATCTTCGATCGCGTCCATTCGCAGCCCGTCACTTTGCATATGGAACTCGCGCTCGACCAGGCACACCAGGCTCAGGTTGAAACTGTTCAGGCATCGCTCCGCGATATTCAAGTCAGTGGTCTCGGAGTATGCTCGTCCATCGCCTACCCCGGGCACCCCGACGCGGTGACGGGCAAAACGCCACTGCAAATCGTCGGCCTGAACTGCCGCTCTGCGTTGCGCGCTCCCGAACTCACCCATGTGGAGACAGTCTGGACAGAAGGGCCATGCGAAACCAAGACCGAAGAAGTCCCATCACAATCCAGCCCCAGAAGCGAATGGATCGGAAGCTTGACCCATTCCCCCGAATCGCTCGACATCATTCCGTTGGAGTTGACTCAGCTGAATTTTTCGCTGTCGAGCGACTACAACAAAGATCAAGGCTCTTCGCAATTCAAGCTGACACAATCCAGGCAGGTTTGTCCCGGCGCTCCCGTTACCTTCACACGCTACAGCCTTATTCGCCGCGCGCGGTCCGAGTTTACCATCGACAACTTCATCTTCCCGAGCTACGACAAAGCCGAAGACGCCGCGCGCTGACGGCGCCGTCAAACAAAAACGCCCCGCAGTGCCAGACACAAGTGCCGTGCGCAGCGCGGGGCGCGTAGGGATTTGCTTCATTGGGTTGCGGGTCGGCTACTTGGCGATCACGACGGTCAGGTTCATGTCGACCGGGATCTTCTGGTCGTCGATGCGGGCAGGGCGATAGTGCAGCTTGCTGACCGCTTCAACAACCTGCGAATCCCAGCTGGGGTTAATGCTTTTGGTCACCTGGATGTTCTCAGGCACACCCTTTTCATCAACCACGAAGGAAACACCAACCTGTGCATCGGCCGGAAGGAACGATGCGTCAGGTCCCTGGGGAGCGGTGAGATTCAACGAGTTCACGAGGAAAGGCCCGATTACGCCCGTGGTGATGCGGGGCGCCGGGGTTGTGGCAGCGGGGTCATCGGCAGGCTTGCTGGCGAAGGCTGCTGCGGGGAGGAGCAGGGATGAAAGTATGACAGTCGAGGTGAGGATATGACGCATATAAAACCTCCTTGGCGACGATAGTCACCGTCATCAGGGTAGTCGACATAATATACGATTGTCAAATGATTGCTCGAACGAACTCTTAATCAACTATTTATTTTCGTGCCAGGTACTATTTCTATAAAGACCGCGTAAACATTCTCTTGTTTTCCACAGGTATTTTCAGAGGCCGCGCACCCCTTGTCTCAACGTCATATCGCGGACGCCGTCCCGCTTAATTGAATTTTTTCTGCATGCGCAGCGATACCGGATTAGGAATTGGAGGCCTCAGCGCATCGCGAAATGGCCGGCAACGATGGAGACAACATCTCCCGGCGTCGGTGCAACCGCATCGGCATCAGCGCACTCATCGGCCGAGCCGTAACCCCAGCCGGCTGCAATCGAGCGAAGATGATTCGCGTGCGCGGCCTCGAAATCGAATCTGCGATCGCCAACCATCCACGCGTTGCTGCGATCGATGGCCTGCCCGCTGAGAATTCGCGCCAGCAGATCGGCCTTTGCGTGGCTCGCATACTCCAGCTTGTCGCCGAAGATGCCGGTAAAAAGCGGCGCCAGCTGAAACGCATCGAGGATGCGCACCGCAAAATGGTGGTGCTTCGAGGTGCAGACGTAGAGCCGAAAGCCGGCCCCCTGCAACTGGGCCAGCATCTCGCGCACCCCGGGATAGACTGCGTTGTTCGACCACCCTTCGCGGTCGTAGCAGGCGCGGTAATCTCGCGCCAGCGCCGCGTGTTCCTCTGCAGTGCCCTGGGGCAGCAACTGCCTGACCCACTCTTCCACTGGCGGACCGATGAACTGGTCGAGCGGTCCGGTGAAGTCTAAACCACGCTCGTCAATCACTTTCCGCAGGCAGCCGAGTATGCCGGGCTTCGAGTCAGTCAGCGTTCCATCAAGATCGAAGACCAGGGCAGTCGCGCGCGGAGCTGTCGAATTTGGCTTCATGCTCCCAGTGTCGCAGACGCTTTCCGGCGGGTGGATTCACAGCATGCACCGAAATTGAAAAAGGCGGGCGGCGATCGCTCGCGCCCGCCTTGAACCGCGTAACCGCTGTGAGGGTTTTACACCTTCATGTTTGGATGGGCTGCGTAATGCAGCAGCACAGCCACGGCGCAGCTCACCAACCGCGTTTCAGCCGAGTCGGCCCGGCTGGTAAGGATGGTGGGCACGCGAGCGCCGAGCACGATGCCCGCGAGCTGCGCGCCGCCAAGATATTCAAGCTGCTTGGCGAGCATGTTGCCGCTCTCCAGATCGGGCACTACCAGAATGTCGGCCTGGCCGGTAACCGGCGAAACCAGCTTCTTGATACTCGCGGCCTTGGTGCTGACAGCGGTATCGAAGGCCAGCGGCCCGTCAAGAATTCCGCCGGTAATCTGGCCGCGATCGGCCATCTTGCACAATGCCGCGGCATCGAGCGTCGACTTGATCTTGGGGTTCACGGTTTCAACCGCCGAGAGCATGGCCACCTTGGGCTCGGGAATGCCGAGCGCTTGAGCCAGGTCGATGGCGTTCTGCACAATATCCACCTTGTCTTCAAGCTCGGGCGTGATGTTGATGGCTGCGTCGGTAATCAGCAGTGTGCGCGCGTAGGCCGGCGTATCCATGATGAATACGTGCGAGATGCGCCGCGTAGTGCGCAGGCCGGTGTCGCGCGCCATGGCGGGCTTCAGCAGCTCGTCGGTGTGCAGGCTGCCCTTCATCAGGGCCAGCGCGATGCCCGAGCGGCAGATCGATACGCCAATCTCGGCTGCCTTGCCTTCAGTCTCGGCCTGCAGAACGGGATACGGGCTTATATCGACGCCGATCTTCTTGGCAAGCGTCTTCATGCGGTCCTCGGGACCGATCAGCGTAGGCTCAATCAGGCCGGCTGTCGCCGCCTCAACTGCCCCGCGCAGGGCAACATCAGAGAGCGGCCAAACCACGGCCGTGGTGATGGCTGGAAGCGCTTTGCAGCGCGCTATGAATTTGTGAAAGACGTGGTAGTCAGGTGGGTGACCAACCAGCGGGTCAACGGTCACGGCCTCTGCCAGCGGAGCAAGATCACTCATACGTGCGAATCCTTCCAGGCCTTGAGAGCACTTGCGCTCACGGGCCATACGAGTTCATTCTTACCCGTGATTGTGAAAACCAGTGTGCCTTAGGTCACACTCCGGACACAAGTCTCGCCTTGCGGTATTTCCGCGGGCCAGCTTCGCTGTTGAAAGTGCAATGGTTGCAGGGCGAATTGTCAGGCTGCGCCTTCACTGAAAATACTCCCCGGCAGGTAGAATGGCCGTGGCTCTTGAGATTTAGCGCTGAGTCCTGTTCGGCGCTAACGCGAGGAGTAAATTGAGTTCAATTCTCGCTGCAATCGCATTGGTATTGGTCGCGCTGCCGGCTGCCGCGCAGCAAACCGTTACGATTCCCCTTGCCGACGGCCACGCATCCATCCAGGCTGACATTTACGGAAGCGGCGCTCGCGGCATAGTGCTGGCGCATGGCGGGCGTTTCGGTAAAGAGAGCTGGGCGCCGCAGGCACAGGTACTGGCTCAAAAGGGATTCACCGTGCTCG
>JASHVU010000462.1 GCA_030044455.1 Acidobacteriaceae bacterium
CCCATCAGTCCTTCGCTTCGGCTGCGGAGGGATTGGCAGCCCTCGAAAAGAACGACCCCGCCCAGGCGCTGGCTACGGTGCGAAAGAAATTAGCTCAAAAGCCCAACGATGCCATTCTGCTTGATACACAAGCTGAGCTTCTTGCGCAGCAGGGCCCGGAGCCCGGCAGCGTGGAGTTTCGCGAAGCCGTCAAGTCCGCGGAGAAAGCAATTTCGCTGCGTCCCTCTCTTGGAATTACACGCGACCTTTTAGCAAAGCTCTACCTGCAGTCAGGCCAGAACCAGGCGGCCATCGAGCAAAGCCGCAAAGCCCTGGACATTGACCCCAAAGACGAGACTGCGATCTATCACCTGATTCAGGCGCTGCGTAAAGGCCCGCACCAGGATGAAGTTCCTGATTTGCTCAAGCGCCTGGCTGCGCTCCGGGCGGAAGGCACCAAGGAAGAAAACGAACATCATCGTTACAAATTGGTGGAAGAGGGACCTATGTTAGAGGACAAACAACGGCCTTGATCTTGACAGCAGGCGGTGTGGTACCAAGTCGGAGCAAGTCCTGGATAAGTGGGGACCTTTTGAGGATTAAGAAAGGTCGCCGACTTCTTGTTGGCGCCTCGTCTTGAAATCGTTTTGCCTCGCCATCATTCCATCGGGTCCAAAGATGCGCTTGACCATAAAGGTTAGGACCGTCAACAAATCCTTCGAATTTGCTCTTGGCCGTTTCCAACCCGCATCCGTTGGCACTCACGCCGAGCTGAAATGTCACAAGCGGTTATGGTGATGAATCAGGATGCCGAATCCTCTCCTGGGCGTTTTCTTTGAGGCCCGATTGCCGAAGGCATCGTAGATGATCCGATGCAAACGGGGCTTTGCATAGCCCGAGGGTTTCGGGATACTTGCGTTCCCTCGGAATACAGCAAATTGGTGGTCAAGATCAGCGTGGCGCGGGCAATCCAGACCCAGTCTGCGCCCGCAGATGCGCAGGTTCCGCATTTCGCGGCAACGTCCAGACCAGCCACGCGGCTGCTAAGGGAATCACCCCAAAAAGCACAAAAACTGGCCGGAACGAGTAATGATCCACCAGCCACCCGGTTATCAGGCTGAAGATCATTCCTCCAATTCCAGATCCCATACTGGCGAATCCCCAGATGGAGGCGACCGCACCCATGGGAAACACGTCTCCTGGAACAGCCAGCAGATTTGCCAGGGCACCGGAATATCCAAAGGTCGCTGTCGAAATCAGAACAATGCATCCAGCGGCGCTACTGGTTGCTCCGACAAAGATCGCGGGTACCATCAACGCCGAGAAAATGAGGATTGCAATTCGCCGTGCCGTTGCCTGCCTGGCTCCCGCGCGCGACAGGACGCTGAAAACGGCGCCTCCTGCAAGATTCCCGAGCGTGGCCGTAAAGAACGGGATCCAGGCCGTTTCTCCGATCTCCTGTATCGAGAAAGAGTGGGCAACCTTAAGGTATTGCGGGAACCAAAAGATGTAAAAATACCAAACCGGATCACTGAAGGCTTTTGACAGCGTAAACTGCCAAAGGAACCTCGATCGCAGCAGCGTCTTTAGAGGAAGGCGACCCGCTCGATTTTCTGCTGCACTGGCAGCACCCGGCTCCCGGTAGATCGCAAGCCACCCGGCCAGCCATATGAAACCCAGCACACCGATCACCACAAATGCTGTCCGCCATCCGCTCGCAAGCATGATCAATGCAAGCAATGGAGGAGCGACAATGGCTCCGATGGATGCGCCGCTGTTGAAGATCCCTGAGGCAAAAGAGCGCTTTTGGGGCGGGAACCACTCGGTGATCAACTTCACACCCGCCGGATAATTGCCTGCCTCGCCTACGCCTAGAAGGAATTGAAAGATTCCGAGACTTAAAGCGCCCGCTGATAGTGCATTCAGAATTTCTGCAGCGGACCAGAAGGCGATCGTTAAGCTATAGCCAATCCTGGTTCCCAGCCAATCGAGCAATCTGCCGGAGACCCCATTCATGAACGTGTAGGCCAACATGAAGGCGAAGACGATTTGAGAATAGCTGGTTGCCGAGATTCGAAATTGCTGGAGCAGCACTGGCGCCATCACGGAAAGAGTCTGGCGATTGAGGTAGTTGATTACCGTCGCAAGAAACGCGAAACTGAGCAACCACCACTTTCTACGGTCTTCCGCGAAGATTGCTTGCATTTGGGATCTCAAGTGTTGGATATCTTATGTCACATTGCGGGGTGTTCGCTACTGATATATCATATTATCAAACCGAATAGAGGAAAGTGACTTTTGCCGCCGAAAGTCCGACCGTCTGTCAGCCAATTTCTTTTATTTTGGACTACCACCGGTATTACAGGAAGAATCCATGAAGGCGCTCATTCTCTCTGAGTACAAAAAGCTTGATATCGTCGATCTCGAAGAGCCGAAACCCGGTGAGGATGATCTGCTCATTCGTGTTCAGGCCTGCGGCATCTGCGGAAGTGATGTGCACGGCTACGATGGAAGCACGGGACGCCGTCTGCCGCCGATTGTCATGGGACATGAAGCCGCCGGAATTGTTGAAGCTGTAGGCGGCGCGGTGAAGGGTTTTCG
>JASHVU010000463.1 GCA_030044455.1 Acidobacteriaceae bacterium
TCGTGTCCCACAACTGCTCGGCGTAGCGGTCGACATAGCGCGTGTCGAAGGTGTCAACCCATCCTCCGCCGTTGCGGCCCGGCGCTACGTTGTCGAAGTAGCGAATGATTTCGTAACTCTCGTATTGCTGCAGGTGCTGGTCGGTGATTTCTCCTTCGCGCGTCTCAGTACCGGTGTAGATGCCGTCGAAGATCTTCGGTTCCACGGCCAGATCGTAGCCGTCGGCCTGGAAATGCTCATACCAGTTGGGGAACTTGATGATGACCCTGACCTTGGGATTGACGGCCTTGGCTGCGCCGTAAACCAGGTCGCGCGCAACCTCATCCATCAGCTTGAGGCGGAAGGCGCTCCAGGTTTGCATCCCCTTGGCGGCGATGTCGGAGTCGCGCTTGGTGTTGTCGAAGAAGAAGTCGTCGAGCATGATCTCGTCGAAATGGCGCGCGGTCTCTTCGGCAACGTGCTTCACATAGGCGCGCTGCTTGGGATCGGTGTACGTGAAGCTGACGAACTGGCCGCCGGCGGCCTCGGGGCCGGCCATGTCGCCGCCGGCGGCATAAGCAATGCCTCCCGCGGTCTCAACGCCATGAGCCTTGAAGAAGGCCTTCACCGAATCGAGCAGCGCGCCATCGGCCAGCGTGCCGCCGCGGTAGCTCTCGATGTAGACCTTGTCGACGTGGACTTGGCTCGAGATCTCATTCCACGCCTTTTCAAGATAGGCAGGATCCTTCATCCTCTCCACATCGGAGACCGCAATGTAAACCGCGACTTTGAAGGCGGGGTGGGCGGGGGCCGGGCGAAGCGCGGAGCCGACAGACGTCGATAACTGCCCCACAGAGAAAACCGAAGTAGCCAGGAAAATAGAAAGCACAACAGAAATGCGACCCAACATGATCTCCTCTTTCAAGGCAGGGATGGAAGTGGCCAGCGCGAACTGACTTGGTTCGAACACCAAACAAATTGCTCGCCGAACCACCTTTTCGGCTGCGCACACAAGTATATTCGGCGAGGCACAGGCAAGATTAGGTTGTTCGAACTGCTGAAGGTGAAACCAGTGAACAACCGGGCTGCGACTCCGACAAAAGGCCCGGCTGGTTGAGCCGGGCCTCTATTGCCTGTTGCCCGCTGTCTGTCTTCCTACGGAGCAGTCGTCTGGATGGCGTGATTGCCATGAGGAACAGCGGCCACGGCGGTCGGGCCCTGTCCGGTGGGATAGGGTGTGGCCAGCGTAGCCTGAAGCACGCCGGTGTTGGGATTCAGCCGGAAACCCGAAATCGAATCGCCCAGGTGGTTGGCAGTGTAGACGTAACGGCCGAGCGCGGGATCGAGCGTAATGGCAACCGGCTGGGTGTCGGTTCCATTGGATGTTGAGCCCGTGGTAGCAAGCGCCGCCGATGGCGTGCCGGTGGGCAGGGAGATGCTGTAGGCGGAAACCGTTGAGTCGAGCGCGTTGGTTACATAGATGAACAGGCCGCGTGGATCAACAACCACGGAGCCCGGTTCGTTGCCGGTCTTGAAGGGGCCGTTCACCATAAAGTCGAGCTCGCCGGTGCTTTGCACGGTGTAGCCGATCAATTCGTTCGAGGCGAAGTCAGTGACGTAGACAAACCGGTTGGTCGGATCGGTGGCCATGCCGCTGGGCTTGACACCGGACAGATATGGGCTGTCGGTGGTTGCCGAAAGCGCACCACCGGAACCCACCGCAAAGCCAAAGACCCAGCCAGGGTTGGCATTGCTGGTAACACAGGAGGGACAGCCGGGACTGTAGGCCGAAGAGTCGTAAACGGCTGCATAAACCGCGCTGCTGTTGGGCAGAACCGTGACGGCGGTGGGCACCAGCGTATCGGACGGATGGCTGGGGAGTGAGAAGGTCTCAGTGGCCGCGGCCGAACCAATGGTCCCGCTGCTCAACGAGTACTCAGTAAGGGTGGACGAAGTGGTTCCGGAGAGAACGTAGAGGTATGTGCCGGCCTGGTTGACGGCGAGGGCAACCGGAGGATCCGACGTGGTGAGCGTGTCCTTCTGCGTCAAGGTACCGTCAGAGGCGACGGCGAAGTGAACTACGGTGTTGCTTGCCTGATTGGCGACGTAGAGGTCGGCATAGGATGAGTCCACGGCCAGGGCGATGGGTGAGTTGCCGCCCGAAGAAACCGCCGGATGGGCAGCGCGCAGCGCTCCCGTTTCTGCGTCGGCCGCGTAGGAGTAAATCTGGCCTGTGTTGCTGCCTGAAGAACCCCCTGAGGTCGTCACGTAAACGTAATCGATGGTGACAATATTGCAGGCAGTCAGCCAGGTGGCCAGGATGAGGCCGATTGCAGAGACCAGGAAAAGCTGGCTCAGTTTACTCAACTTCATGCGCTTCCTTCGTCGCGGGCTCAGGTTTACTCAAAAAGCCCTTTGAAAACTCGGTTTCAGTTTGCCTACAGGCTATTGTAAAAGCCGCCTGCGGAGATTATCCAGCTATGCCGGCCGCTCGGCGGCGCGGTGAATCATATACTCATTACTTCGCAATTCCCCCTCCGGTGCCGTTGTGCGGAATGGCAGCGACAGCGGTTGGGTTGGTGCTTGCCGTGAAGGGAGAGAACTGCGAGTCGATAAGTGTTCCGGCGGTTGTGCTGAGCTCAAAGCCGCTGACCGTGCTGTCGAGAAAATTCGCAGTAAACAAAAAGTGCTCTGTAGAGGGATCGATCCCGATGGCCACCGGATCGCTGCCCACCGTGTAGGTTCCCAGATTGGTGAGAACGCCGCTGCTCATCGAATAGGCCGAGACCGTGCCATCGAGCGCATTGGTGACGTACACGTATGGGTAAACAGGATCGACAGCGACTGCGGACGGCTGATTACCGGTGGCGAAGGGGCTGCCGCTTACCGCGGTGAGCGCGCCCGAGGAGCCAACGGTATAAGCAAGTACGCCGTTGTGAGTCGAATCAGTGACAAAGAGATAGGTGCTTGAAGAATCGCTGGCGATTCCGGTGGGATGGCCTCCGGCCGCGAAAGGCGAGCCGGGGATGGGCGAAAGTGCACCACCTGAGCCGACCGAAAATCCGTAGATGTACCCCACGAAGGGGCTCACGCTGGAATCGTAGGCGGTGACGAACACGTAGGCGCCGGAGGCAACCACGTTGACTGCGGTGGGAACCATGATGTCGGAGCCGTTGGGGGCTGTGAGCGGCCAATAGGGAGCGCTAATCGTGGTGTTGCCGATCGGGGTTCCCAGAGTGATTGGATTACTGCTAGTTGCCGCATTGATGGGATACACGGCGATGGAGCCCGAACAGGGATCGGCGTCAGAGCAGATGGGCAGGGGTTGATAGAGGTCGACCACAAACAGGTTCGACTTGGTGGTGGTAATGGCCAGCGGGAAAATGCCCGGCGTATTGACAGTGTTGAAGGGATACAGTTTGCCGTCGCTGCCGATGACGAACTGGACGATGGTGTTGTCGTCCTCATTCACCACGAACAGATTCTGATTGTCGGCCGAAGTTGCCTCGGCCACGGGCAGGCGGCCGGCTGAAGGGAATGGCGAAGAAGGAATTTGCCGCATTTTGCCGGATTCGGAGTTGATCTCGAAAACGTCGATCAAGCCGTAGTTGTTTGCCCCCGCCGCCTTGGAACTGGCGACATAGACAAAGTCCACAGTGAGGGTTTCAGTAAGCTGGGAGCAGGCGGTTAGAAGCGATGCCGCCAGCAGGCTGGCCGCGGCTGCAACAACAAGCTGGCTCGATTTGTTGAACTTCATGCGCATCTTTCGTCAAAGGGCCACAACCGCCGACCCGTGAATATCGGTTTGAAATCAAAACTTGGAATCGACGGCAGCCGACGCCGGTATTCCGAAGAGGCATCGCCCGATTGCAGATTTCCCTGGGCCTCAGGCACCGGGTAAATCATGCGGCCGGAAGCAGAAACTCCGGCCGCAGATTGCTGCAACGTTGGCGGCAAGGGTCGCGCCATTATCCGGTGCGCCCATCCACCAGGCACCAGGTGGCAGGACCCTTGAGCGCATAGGAGCTGGCGACTCGCATGTCGTCGAGCTCGCCCGAGTTGGGGTCAAGCACCCGGCCCGTAACGGTCGAGTCGTAGAAATTCGCCTCGTAAACAAATTGATCCGACGGGTCCTCGACGATGCACTGCGGACCCGAGCCTGAACCGAATGGCTCGCCGGCGATAAAGCTGAGCTGGTAGGCAGGCGTGGTGGTAATAAAATAGCCGGCGATGCCGCTCTCAGGGTTATTTGTACCGGTCACGTTGTTTCCCTGGTTGGCCACATAGAGGTACTTGCTCTTCGACTCGACCATGAGCCAGGTGGGGTTGGCAAGGGTCGGGTCGTCGGGGATGATGCCGCTGGTATCGGATTGCAAGGCGCCATTCGTACCCAGCGTGTAGGGCAGAATCTGACTCGCCGATGTGACCGAGTTGCTGTTGAAACTGATGGTAATCGGTTCGTTGTCCATCACGTAGTACACACTCCCCGCGCCCACAATGCCGGTGGCATAATTCACCAGGCCATTCGACTCAGAGGAATAAGGGTCGGTCAGCGGCTGCGGGCCGTTCTGGCTCAACAGCAACTGGCCGCCCGAATTCGAATAGGTGTACGGATAAATCGAGTCGCCGGTCGACGGAGTTCCGCTCATGGTAAGCATGAATCCCTGGGCCAGGATGAAATCGATGGGATTGGCGGGAACCGGGAAGTATGAGAGCGGGCAACTGGAGGCCCCACCGGGGCAGTTGGCTTGCGTAACCTGCGCGTTCAGCACCGTGCTGAGGCGGCCGGTGGTCTGGTTAATCTGGAAGACGGTAATGTCGCCGCAGGTACCGTTAGTCACGATGCTGCTCAGTGCCAGGGCGCAGTTTGGGTTCTGATTGGAAGAGGATGACGGATTCACACCGTCCGCCCCGATTGAATCGTGATCGAGGGCGAATACGTAACTGCCGGTCGGATCGACCAACAGCCGAAAGGGGTTGATCCCCTGTGTGAAGAAGGTCTCCTGCGGGGTGAGAATGCCGTTTCCGCCTACTGCAAATTCGGTGATGTTCGCGTTCTGGCAAGGGTCGGCGGTGGTGCAATCGCCATTGCCTTCGGCATTCGCGCCGCGATTGAGAACGTATATGAACCGGCTTCCCAGGGTGAGGACGGCGCGAACCGGGTTCGATCCTCCCGAGGAGATGGGTTCACCGTTGATGTTGGCCAACCGGCCTGTATTGTGATCGATCTTGAAGCCAGTGATAATGCCGTTGTTGCCCGACTGGGCCGTCTCCGTACCCGTAACATACAAGAAACCGACCGTATAACTTCTAATGCAAGACGAAACACCGAAAATGATGCCCATCGAAAGGGCGCTCATCAGGAGCGTCTTGCCGAATTTCGTAAACTTCATGCGAATCCTTCATCCTGGTCCGGCGGTTGCCGCCAAGTTTGATCGTTCCCGAGCAGCGCTGGGTTGGGACGGGTCCCTGCTGCATTGTAAAAGCCAAGGGCAGGTTGTGCCTAGTTTCGCACATCAGGCCATGCAATCACGTATTCAGACTTCATATCCCAGCCCGAATGCCGCAATCGGGCAGTCTGCGCCGCCTGCCACAAGATTCTCTGGGAATCGATCGAAGTTTTGACGAGTTCAAAGTGGCAAATGTCAACGCAACCGGTCAAAAATCGCCGGCAGGGACGTGGGCTTCAGGAACCTGAATGCCTAAAGGCTCCAGCGCTTTATTCATCTTTCTTGAGGCCGTGCGTCCGATCTCACCACACCCGGCATGAGCTGGCCGGATACATTGGGGTTCCTTTTTTGCAGCTGAAGGCTTTGCCGAATTCGTCGAAGTTCTGCACGCTGCCGTTCACGCGCCACCGGCCTGGAGAGTGCGGATCGGTCAGCGCAGATTGGCGCGCCGACGCGTCGGTTGAGTTCTCGCACCACACCTGCGCAAAGCCGATGAAATAGCGCTGTGCTTCGGTGAATCCGTCGATCTTTTCGTCGACGGTCTTGCCCTCTTGACTTAATACGTCTTCGAGCGCCATAAAAGCGATGCGCAGGCCGCCGTTGTCGGCGGTGTTCTCGCCCAGGGTGAGATGGCCGTTCAGGTGCTGCGCGGGGGCGTCGCCTTTTGCCGGGGCCGCCTCGAAACCGCTGTACTCATCGGCCACGCACTCGGTTCGCTCGGTAAAGGCCTTTCGATCCTCGGGTGTCTGCCACTCGTGAAGGTTGCCATTGCCGTCGTACTTTGAACCCTCATCGTCGAATCCGTGGGTCATCTCGTGCCCGATCACCACCCCGATGCCGCCAAAGTTCACGCCCGGATCGGCGTTGGGATCGAAGAACGGAGGCTGGAGAATGCCGGCAGGAAAATTGATGTCGTTGAAGCTC
>JASHVU010000043.1 GCA_030044455.1 Acidobacteriaceae bacterium
TCCATAGCCAGCATGCGGCCAACAAGCTCAAGAGTCAATTGGAGAGGAAATATTCCAGTGCCAGGGTCATCGAGTTTCCCGGCGAAGACAGCTACTGGGTGCGCATCCGGCCCGAAGGTGATAACCGCGAGCAGGCCGAATATATTGCCAGCCATCTCCACCCCAGCCAGGGCGAAGCCTATCTGACACGGCTGGACTAAGAACTTATCCGTATATAGTGCATTCGATTGGCAACAATCTCGATGCCGGTTGTAAGGGTGGTGTCGGTGCGGCCAGAGGCCGGATGCGGGCCAGGAGGCCCACATGACAACCGGCCTGGAGGCCAGCACTACCCATCAACCGACGAGTTCTAAGCATTTTCTGGGTCAGTGTGCTCTTTGCGGGCGACTGCCAGGTTAACGTCTTCCTGTTGGTCGCGGCGACTTCAGGCCAGGGGTTTGGGCGTACAGCAATTCAGGAATTAAGGGTATGAAGCAAGCTTCACGGTTTCAGAGATGCTGGGGAATATATTTCGAAAAGTAAAGAATGCCCCACCCTGGCAGAGGAGGGAGAGCCAGGGTGGGGTGCCAAGAGCGTTTCCAGAAATTCAGTGCACTCCTGAGTGCAGTGAAAAGCGGCATTTTCTTGAGAAAAATGCCACTCAGCGTCTGTGGCTCCGGGGTACAGCAATTCTGGAACCGCTCGAGAGCGCGCCGCCAAACGCGCTCTGGCAATGGTTATTCCGATTTGCGGCCGCCGATGCCGACGTCGACGCCCACTTGATCGGATTCGGTTGCCATGTTGTGGTCTTCGTGCTGAGCATTGCTCCAGTCGAAGCCGGGTCCAAGGAGATCGGACAAAATAATGCCGGCCTCGGATTGGTGCTCAACATCGCCTGGATTGGCTGCGAGTTTTGCCAGGGCGTCGAACAGCGCCCTGGTGCCGCCTGGGCCGCCCTTATCGTTGCCCTTCACCAGGCCGTCGATGATCTTGGTGAAGTTTGTCGCAAGGGCTTCGTGGAAGCCTTCGCGAAAGTGAAAGCCCGGCGCTGCAGTCTGGCATTCTGACTCGCACGAATCCGAGGCCGCTTCTTGCGACGGGTTTTCTTTTGCTTCCGGTACAACGCTTACATCAACTGACGACTTCTCTGACTTCTTTGATCGCGCAGGCTTGTTGTTCTTTGTTGTTGACCTGCCCTTTCGCCTGCTTTCTTCGGTTGCAATTGCATTGGCCATCTCTTCCGCCATTCCCGGCCACCGCTCCGCGGCCACGCGCGGGGGGACAAGGACCTCGTACGACAGTTACGTATCGGGGTTTTGCTCTCCCCGGTCCCCAAAAGCGAGGGACCGGGGGCACCCAACTGCCGCGAGGAGGCTATCGAGAGCTGATTTGATTGTTCTCCGATTCGTGTTTGCCTAAGTTGTCGCTCCTGAGTTTCAAGCAAATGTGATGCCGCGCGAATCCGCGGATGATGGCCGCTCGAGTTTGGCGAGCCGCTCGGGGCTCGCCGTTATTAACGGTTCTTGTTGTTGTATGACTGAATTCAGCGTAGCGGAAAGCGGGCGAATTTCACGCAAGAGAACGAGTGATAGCGATCACAGGTGTTTGGGTTGCTGGATTGCGAGGTTGGGGCTTCGGCCCCAGATCGAGAGAAACGTGTTTGCCGTGCGTGTAAATTCGTGCCTTATCAAAATGATTGGCTTATTGGTTCGTGCTATCCCATGTCTGAAAATCCAGACATGGGACACCCTGGGGTGGTGCATGGTTGAGATGGGTCGGTTGAGGTTCGTGCGAGTTTGCCGCAAAATGCGCGGCAAACTCCGGTTTGGATGACAGTTCGTTCTTTCAAGAACTCTGGATACAAGAGATCAGTTGTCGGGCAGGGTGATATCGAGCGCGCGAAGATGGGTGGGATCGCCGATGACTTCGATCTGGGCGATTCTGCCGTCGGCGAACGTGAGTTGCAGCGCGCGGAAGAGGCGGCCGCGCGGCGCAATCACGACGCCGAATGCGCCGTTGATGAGCGCTGCACGCGCGAGCTTGGCGCCCCGCGCCAGGGTAATTGCCTGGCGCGCCCACGCTTCTGCGCCGCGCACTTCGGGCGGCACTCCCTTGGGAAGCGCCGTGGCATCGACATGGACAACAACGTCGGGATCAAGAAGCGATACGAGGGCGTTAAAATCGCCGGCGCGCAGAGCGGCCAGGAAGGCTTCGACGACGCGCCGCTGCTGAGATTGAGTTGCGGCCGAGCTGGGAGAGCCGCCGCGCACGCGGCGCCGCGCGCGACTGGCGAGCTGGCGGGCGGCCACGGCCGAGCGGCCAAGCACGCCGCCGATCTCGTCGAAGCCGAGGTCGAACATATCGTGGAGGACAAAGGCGAGGCGTTCGGCGGGAGTGAGTCTCTCGAGGACAACCAGCAGCGCGAGACCGACGGAGTCGGCCAACAGCGCTTCATTTTCAGGATCGCTGCGGTGACGGCCGACGGCAGGAAGGTCGGGAGGGGGTGAGCCTGGCGCGGGCGAGGCATCGAGCGATTCTTCGCGGCGCGACTTGCGGGAACGCAGCATGTCGAGGCAGACATGCGCGACGACGGTGGTGAGCCACCCTTTCAGATTGTCGATTTCATTTGCATTGGTACGCATAAGCCGCAGCCAGGATTCCTGGACGGCGTCGTCGGCCTCGGTGAGCGATCCCATCATGCGATAGGCCACCGCGCGCAAGTGTTCGCGGCTTTCTTCAAATCGCTGGGCCAGCCACTGGTGTTCGTCCACGGCGTCACACTCTCCGTATTCGATCCGTCATGGTATTGACGAACGAACTCCAGTGAATGTGACAAAAGGCGGGAGGATTTTCAAAAATGCAGACTGCGTTTCTCATCGTGTTTATCGCAATTGCTGCGGCGGTCGCTGTTCTGGCGGCGCGGCAGGAAGAAGAAGCTGCTCCGCAAGGACGCATGGCGTGGGCGCGCACCATTACGTACTGGGTATTCACAGCTTTTGTGGCCTTTGAAATGGCGGCAGGCGGGCTGTGGGACTTGCTGCGTATCGAGTATGTGCGCGTGATTTTGACTCATCTGGGTTATCCGCTTTATCTGCTGTACATTATCGGAATTCCGAGGATTCCTTGCGCCTTTGTTTTGCTGGCGCCGCGCTTTCCGCGCCTCAAGGAGTGGGCTTACGCGGGAGCGTTTTTCGACTATGGTGGAGCGGCGGCATCTCACCTTCTGGCTGGACACGGAGCTGCGCAGTGGGGCGCACCGCTTGTGTTCGCTGCTTTCACGATTGTTTCGTGGGCGCTGCGCCCGGCATCGAGGCGATTGCCGCAGGCTGCCCTCGCAACAAGATCAGAAGTTATGACGTGGGTCGTTCCGGCCGGCATTGTTGTTGCAATGGTGGTGTTTGCGTTTTTCACGCTGCCAAAAGGGGCTCCTCCGCAGTGAATTTCGCGAGACCGATCTTCAGACGGCGTCACATTGTATGGCTCTCATTCGTCATCTCAGGGAAAGGAAACAATCCCCAAGGAGGAACACAAATTATGAAAGCACGAATGAATCACCCCGCAATGCTTATTCCTGGTGCCATGGAGACATTGCAGTCGTTGAGCACGCTGGCCGAAAAGAGCGGCTTGTCAAAATCTCTCGCCGAACTCGTTCACCTGCGCGCCAGCCAGATTAACGGCTGCAGCGTATGCGTGGATATGCACGCCCGCAATTTGAAGAGAGGCGGCGAGAGTGACGAGCGCTCGTTTGCGGTGGCGGCATGGCGCGACGCGCCCTACTTTACCGATGCAGAGCGCGCGGCGCTGGCGCTGACTGAAGCCGTGACGCGCTTGAGCGACCGCGAAGACCCGGTTCCTGATGCAGTGTGGGACGAAGCGGCAAAGCACTTTGACGAAAAGAAACTTGCCGGCCTGTTGCTGGCCATTTCGACCATCAATGTGTGGAACCGGCTAAATGTCGCGACCCGGCAGGTTGCGGGTGAATGGATGAAATCGCCCGAAGCGCGGAAGTGGGTGGAAGAGCACGCAATGGCCGCGCGATGAAATGGTGACTCGAAAGCTGGATTCATTGATCCCGGGTCTCATTTCTCGCGGCGGGTGGGACTCGGGATGCGCTTTAGTGCGTTACCGTTTCAAGTCAGGCTCTATTCAACCAGCCGAACGTAGAAGGCGTTGTTGCCGGTGCGGAGATCTTTGCCGTAGGAAAAGGCAAGCCCGGCGCCGAGGACGTGGAGCTTGAGCTGGGCTCCCGGATCGAAGAGCCACTTGTGGGAGCCAAGCGTGGAGCCGGGGTCGGTGATTTTACCGATGTCGGCAAAGGGGCCGAGCTGGACCTTCAGAATTCCGTTGGCGTAGAGGTTCTTGTCGAGTTCCCAGTTTTCGAGAAGGTAGTCCCGGCCCAGCGGAGCGCTGCCCTTGCGGCCGTCGCGCGTGCCGATGTGGGCGCGAAGCGGCAGATCGTTGTCGCGCTCAAGGCCGAGGATGAAGAGCTCGTCGAACGGCGGTTGGCCGAAGGTGTTGCCGGTGCGCAACTGCTGCGAGGTTTCGTAATCGTCGCCCTTGATTTGTGGGAACCAGTGCCAGCCGAGCGAGCCGGTGAGCGTCTCGAATGATTGGGGGCTTTGCGACCAGAGGCGCGCAGCATCAGAATTGACGCCTGCGGTTACAGTGAAGCGGCGGTCGGGCAGGCGTAACAGTGTGGCACCGAACTGCGCCTGTTGCTTGAGCTGATAGCCGGTGGCGAGCATTTGCGGTGTGAGCACTGTGCCAGAGTTGACGCTGCGAAAACTGCGATGAGAGAGCTCGGCGCCGACCGACCAGGTAAAGTCAGCACCGGTAAACGAGGCGAGATTGAAAGTCGCACGCTCCTGGAGCATGTTGAAAGCGGCGAGGACCGGGGCGGGACCGGTGAAGCCATTACGGATGGCCCAATTCTCGTTGCGCAGATCGGCGGCGAGCTGCCAGCGATATTTTGCGCCATGCTCGAAGGGGCCGGCGAAGTTGGCGGCGATGCGGCGCTTCTGCGCGTCCCAACGGACCATGGAGACGAAGTTGATGGCTTCGCGATGGAAGTTGTAGTAGCCGGGATGGACTTCCTGAAAGGGAATGCCCTGTAAGAGGAGGGCCAGATCTTGCCACTTGTTACCGCCCAATCCATTGAGTTGTTGCGCGCGAAAGACGATATCGAAATTGCCATCGGGGAGGGCGTTGAGATCGAAGTGAAATTGCGGAAAGATACCGAGGGCGTGGACGCGCTGCTCGGAAGAGAGAAGCTGCGGTGCGGTAAGAGTGGCGGCGGGCGAAAACGCAAAAGCGTGATCGAGGAGAGCGGGGTCGAGGTGCGGCATGGGATCTTCGCGGGCCTCAGCGATATGGGGCTTGCCCACGCGATTCCAATACTTCAATGCAGCTTCGAGATTGCTCTGAAGGAAATACTCGGTGCCGAGAAAGTTGTTGGAATATGCGTCGCTGGGTGCAATGCGGATCGCCTGTCGCAAGTAGCGAATGGCTTCTGCGGAATCCTTCTGGCGAAAGGCGATGCCGGCTAACTCGACGGGAAACCGCGAATCGGAGGGTGCGAGGCGGCTGCCGGCGGCGAGGACGTTGCGCGCTTCTTCCAGGTGGCCGAGCTTGGCGAGCGCGAGGCCCAGGTAGAAATCCATGGCGGCGGAGCGGGAGGAGATGGACTGAAGCCGGGTAACGATTTCTTTCCAGCGCTGCGTGTTTGCGAGTTGCTCGAGCTCCTGCGCGGAAGGATTGGGAGATGGAAGCGATTGAGCGGCAAGCGCGCAGCTGACAGCAAGAAGAACGGCGGCGATTGTCCATCGCCGGAGCGGCATCAATTCAGGCTCGCGGCAGGAACGGCGAGCAGGGTCCAGTGGCCGGCGCTTTGCCATTCCCGGTCGAATTGGGCTTGATCTTCTTTGAGGAGCTTGCGCTGCGCGGGATCGTTGACGAGCACGAGCTGCCCTGGCTGATCAATGCCGGCAACGACAACGTAATGCAGCGATGAACCGGAGCCAGGCTTGAGCGCAACGATGAGCGGGCGGCCGTGCTGCAACTCGCGCTCAACGTCACTCCAATTTGCGTTGAAGGCAAAGGCGCGATAGCCATGGTGCTGGAAGTAGGCGACCATGGCGGAGGCATAGATGCCGTGGGCCTGCCGATTCAAGAGCGCGCGGAGGATCTGCGCGGGATCGGCCTGCAGGCTCTCGGACTTGCCGCTTTGCTTCTCCCAATATTGCATGACCATGGCAATCGAGGCAGCGCCGCAGCCGTCTTTGGTCTGCGCAACGAAGGGGACGTCGAGCCAGAGATTGGCAGTTTCGCCGGCGCCCGCGAGAGCACACGCGGGCACCAGGAGTACGGATATTGCGGCACAGATGATGGTGCGCGGCATTGTGTCGAGCCTTCAACGCACGGCGACGATGATGAGAATGAGAGCGGCGATGCAGAGCAAAATGAC
>JASHVU010000464.1 GCA_030044455.1 Acidobacteriaceae bacterium
CAGATTGAGCGCGTGGCGGCCAGCGAAACCCGCGTTTGCATCTACGGCGAAACCGGAACCGGCAAGGAATTGGTAGCGCGCACGCTTCATGAAAAGAGTCATCGCGCGGCCGGCCCCTTCGTGACGCTCAACTGCGCGGCCGTTCCTGCCGAGCTGATCGAGAGCGAACTCTTCGGCCACGAGAAGGGATCGTTCACCGGCGCAACCCAGCGCCACACCGGCAAGTTCGAGCAAGCTCATCGCGGAACGCTGTTCCTTGACGAGATCGGCGACATGCCTGCAGCCATGCAGGCCAAGCTGCTGCGGGTGCTTGAAGAGGGAGAGGTGGAACGCATTGGCGCGAGTAAGCCCACAAGCGTTGATGTGCGCGTGGTGGTTGCCACCCACCGCAATCTCGAGCAGCTCGTCGAGTCGAGCGCTTTCCGCCGCGATCTCTACCATCGCGTGGTTGTGTTTCCCGTGGAACTGCCTCCGTTGCGCCGCCGCGCTGAAGACCTGCCTGCGCTGGTGGAGCATTTCGTTCTTCAGGTGAGCGCGCAGAACTCGTGGAAACCGGTCGCCTTTGCACCGGCAGCCATCAATGCGCTCAAGGAATACGCGTGGCCTGGTAACATTCGCGAGCTGCGCAACGTTGTCGAGCGCCTTCTGCTGCTCGCCGGTGAAGAGGTAACCGCCGATGACGTACGCATGGCGCTGCCGGCGCGCTCCGCGCCTTCACCTTTTGGATCAGTTTCGCTGCCGGAGCAAGAGGGTGAAAGCACGGGCCCACTTGCCCAGAGGGTGCTTGGCTTTGAACGCGCGCAGGTCCTCGCAGAACTCGATCGCCACGGCCGCAACATTACCCAAACGGCCAAGGCTCTTGGCCTCGAACGCAGCCACCTCTACAAGAAGTGCCAACAGCTCGGTATCAACTTGCAAAGCCTGCCGTAAATCGATCTACAAAAGAACCTGCGTCATAAGATCGCTCCCGACCGCGCCGTCCCCACTTCAAAAAGACCGTTGCCAGACGCTCCGCCGTGACGCCGCACACTTCGCGTGGTGACTGTATTGGTGTATAAGTGGGTTCAACGGCTATCAGCGTTATTTGCTGGGCCGGGGCTCGATTTATCAAAACCATCTTCGATCGCAATGATTCTTATTGAACGGTCCCACCGCTCGAAGAGAGAACTTTAACCTGTTGAACGCACACGCGTTCTTAAACAATTTACGGAGCGCCATAGCATTTCTCCCTCTGCCGCACGCAGGAGCCGAGGAATCCAAGCGGGGTTTGCTTTGAGGAAACGCCACCCTGCACACAATTGCAATGGCTGTCCCGAAGGAGAAATGCCGTAATGGCAAGCAAGGCCCATTCCAGTCCCGCCCTCAGCACCAACAAGCATCTGCTGCGCTGGGTTGAAAAAATGGCCGACCTCACCCGGCCTGACTCCATCCACTGGGTCGACGGCTCGCAACGCGAATACGACCGGCTGTGCAACCTGCTTGAAGACCGCGGCACTTTCGTTCGCCTCAACCAGGATCTGTGGCCAGGGTGCTTTTACGCGCGCTCCGATGTGCGCGATGTTGCCCGTGTCGAGGAGCGAACCTACATCTGCTCGCTCTCGCGCGACAGTGCAGGCCCCACCAACAACTGGGAAGATCCCTACCAGATGCGGCGCAAGCTTAAGGAGCTGTTCCAGGGGGCGATGCGCGGTCGCACCATGTATGTGCTGCCTTTCTGCATGGGGCCGCTCGATTCACCCCAGGCGCAAATCGGCGTGCAGCTCACTGATTCGCCTTACGTGGTGGTGAGCATGCGCATCATGGCGCGGATCGGCAAGCCGGTCTTCGAGATGATCGACCGCGATTTCAAGCGCGTGGTGCCCTGTATGCATTCGGTGGGCGTGCCGCTGGAACGGGGCCAGACCGATGTGCCCTGGCCGTGCAACGACACCAAGTACATCGTACATTTCCCCGAGACGCGCGAGATCTGGTCGTACGGCTCGGGCTACGGCGGCAATGCTCTGCTGGGCAAAAAGTGCTTCGCGCTGCGCATCGCTTCAAACATGGCGCGCGACGAAGGCTGGATGGCCGAGCACATGCTTATCGTCGGGCTGGAGAGTCCGGAAGGCGAAAAAACCTACGTGGCTGCAGCCTTCCCTTCGGCTTGCGGCAAAACCAATTTTGCCATGATGGTGCCGCCCCTCGGTATGGAAGGCTGGAAGGTCTGGACGGTGGGCGACGATATCGCCTGGATCCATCCCGACGAAAACGGGCAGCTTCGCGCCCTCAACCCTGAGGCCGGCTTCTTCGGCGTGGCCCCGGGCACCAGCGCCCGGACCAATCCCAACGCCATGGCCACGCTGGCGCGCAACACCATCTTCACCAATGTGGCGCTCACGCCCGAAGGCGGCGTGTGGTGGGAAGGCATGACCGTCGAGCCTCCTGCCGAGTGCCTCGACTGGCAAGGCAAGCTTTGGACGCCCGAGATCGGCCGCTCCACAGGCGCAACGGCAGCGCATCCTAACGGCCGCTTTACCGCGCCCGCTGCGCAGTGCCCCTCAATGGACTCCGCGTGGGATTCGCCCGAGGGCGTGCCGCTAAGCGCCATCATCTTCGGCGGACGCCGCTCCAACACCATGCCGCTCATCTATCAGGCCTTCAACTGGTCGAGCGGCGTCTACGTGGGCGCCACCATGGCGTCGGAAACCACCGCAGCCGCAGCCGGCGCAACCGGCAAGCTGCGCCGCGATCCGATGGCCATGTTGCCCTTCTGCGGCTACCACATGGGCGACTACTTCCGCCACTGGCTCAAGATGCAGCGGAAGCTCACTTCGACGCCGCGGGTCTTCAACGTCAACTGGTTTCGCAAAGACGATGCCGGCAACTTCCTGTGGCCCGGCTTCGGCCAGAACATCCGCATCCTCAAGTGGATTGTCGATCGGGTTCGCGGCCGCGCCCAAGGCAAGGAAACGCCGATCGGCTGGACACCCTATTACAAAGACATCGACTGGAACGGCCTCGACTTCTCGCGCGAGCAGTTCGAGCAGCTCCAGTTGGTCGACCGCGACCAATGGCGCCGCGAAGTGATCGGCCACGAAGAGCTCTTCATCCTCGTCCATGACCACCTTCCGCCCGAGATGATCTATGAGCGCGAGCTGCTCATCTGCAGGCTGTAAAAACATTTGTCAGTGGTCGGAGATCAGTCGACGGGGCCGGCATGGTTCGCGACAATGAGGCGGATTTAGACCGGGTTAGGAATATACGTGGCGAAATTGAATGCGTGCAGGGTGCCGTTTTCTTGAGGAAAGCGACACTTGAGAGCATCAACTCCTCCTACGCCAATTCCTAATCCGGTATGGGGCGCGGACCGGTCGGCCGGGTTGCACTCTTTCACTGTTTCACGGTTCGCTACTCACGGTTCACTGCTCCTGCATTACCATCGCATCAAATGACACACCCCCTGTGTACCCTCGCCTCGATTTTGCTGCTCATACCGCTCGCAACCTCGATCGCCGCGAAGCCCCGGCCCATCCCCGTCAAAGTTGTGGTCGTTACCATGTTCGAAGTGGGCGAAGATACGGGCGACCAGCCGGGCGAGCTGCAGTACTGGGTAGAACGCGACCATCTCGATCGCGTATATCCGATGCCGGCCGCTTATCATGCGGTACGCATGAACGCGTCAGGCGAGATGGCGGTATTGACTGGCCAGGGCACTGCCCACGCCGCGGCAACGATCATGGCAGTGGGCCTCGACCCGCGTTTCGACTTCAGCCACGCCTATTGGATCATTGCGGGCATCGCCGGGGGTTCGCCAGACCGGATATCGCTCGGTTCGGCCGCCTGGGCTCGCTATGTAGTCGATGGCGACCTGGCCTATGAAATCGACGCCCGCGAGATTCCGCCCGACTGGCCGACCGGCTACATTCCCCTGCGCAAGAAGCAGCCCTTCGAATCGCCCGCCGAGCCGCTCTCCGGCCAGGTCTATGCGCTGAACGCCCCGCTTGCGCAGTGGGCCTTCAACCTGACGCGAAACATTGAACTCGGCGACTCTGACAAGCTTCGCGAGATCCGCAGCACTTTCGACGGCGCCGCAGCGCAGCGCCCGCCCTTCGTCACCCTCGGCGACGAGCTCTCGTCTTCAACCTACTGGCACGGCCAGCTCTTTGACGCGTGGGCCGCGCAGTGGGTGCCTTACTTCACCGATGGCAAGGGCATCTTGGCCACCACGGCAATGGAAGATACTGGAACCCTGCAGTCGCTCGAATCCCTGGCCCATGCCGGCCGTGTTGATCTCAACCGCGTGCTGGTCCTGCGTACGGTGAGCAACTACGACCGCCAGCCACGCGGTATGAGCGCCTCTGATAGTCTTGCCAAGCAGCGCATAGGCGTCTATGCAGCTTACCTACCCTCGCTGGAAGCGGCTTACACAGTTGGCCACACCGTGGTGAACGAGTTCCTGACCCACTGGAGGCAATACGTGAACTCAATTCCCTCGGCCAAACACTGAGAAGTCTTCGCTGATCGCAGATCGCTGTTCCCTATTCCCTGCTGCCTACTCCCTGCATCTCCGCCATCCACGCCCTCGTTCCCTCATACCGGCACGACTCCGCAGCAATTTCTGCGGCTTCGCTCAGGGCCTCAACAAACCCGTGCCCGAGCGAGGCGTAGTAGCAGTAGGCCCCGTGCAGCACATCGCCTGCGCCAGTCGTATCAACCACGTCCACCTGCGGCACGCGTAATGTCCCCTGGGACATGCCCGAAACAAACTCGATTGGCTCGCCACCATGCGTGATGGCAACATTCGCTACTCCGCGTGCCCGCAAATATTCGACCACCTGATTGCTGTCTTTCGATCCCGGCGGCAGAAATTCGGCCGAGCAAATGGCCGTGGTCACATTCTTCATCAGTTCATCGGATCCTTCTTTCCAGCTCCCGCCGTCGAACATAACCGGCTTTCCCAGCACGCGCGCCGCTGCGGCCCACGCCTGACAGGCCTGCATGTGGTGCCCGTCCACCATCACCATCCGCGCGCTATTCAGCAATTGATGGTCAACCACTGCTTCCGGCGTCTGCCCACGAAGTGCATTCGCTGAAACCACATTCCGTTGCCCCTTCCGGTCGACCGTCACCGACGAGATTGCCGGAACGCCGGCAAACTGCGCATTTAAATCCACGAGTTGAATTCCGTAACGCACCGACTCCTCGCGTACCAGCGCCGCCATTGGATGTTTGCCAACGGCCGTTACCAGCGCGGCCTTGCCGCCCAGGTGCGCATGCGCGATACACGCATTTGTCGCCGGTCCGCCCACAAACACGTCCTGGCTGTGCGCCGCAACTTTTTCATTCGCTTTGGGAAACTTATCGACGCTGTAGATCACGTCGATCGTCGACAACCCGACAAAGATAACATCTGCCACTGCTTAACCACCTTGCCGTGCATACGGCGTTTCAAGATAGAGTGCGCCAATCCGTCGTGGAACGCTACCGCTTTTCGATTGGATGCGGCGAAGACGCCGTTGCGGTGTCCGCGTTGAGCATTTCTTGAGACGATTCGCGCAATTCTGCGGCGATGTCGTCCCCTTGTTCCCTCGGTTCCTGTTCTTACCCCTTGGCGGCTATAGCCCCGGCAGGTGAGAATGCTTGAGTTCAGCAAATCAGTCTTTTACCCGCGGCTGCTCAAGTCTTTGTTTCAGCATCCGCAACGCGAGAGGGAGCCCCGATGCATTCAGTGTGGTTTGGCGAGTTCATGGGCACCCTGATGCTCATCCTGCTTGGCAACGGCGTCAATGCCGGGGTTACGCTGCGCAAGTCTTACGCGGCCGACTCCGGCTGGATGGTCATCACCACCGGCTGGGCTATCGCCGTGCTCTGTGGAGTCCTCGTCGCGCAAGCTTTCGGCAGTCCCGGCGCCAGTCTCAATCCCGCCATCACGCTTGCCTCCGCCATTGTCAGCGGAGATTACTCATCAGTCCTCAGCATGTGGTCCGCGGAATTGCTGGGCGCCATTTGCGGCGCTGCCCTGGTGGCTCTGCATTACGCGCCGCACTGGCAACTCACATCCGATCCCGCTGCCAAACTCGGTGTCTTCTCAACCAACGCCGCGGTGCGCAGCCCGTTCTTCAACATCTGCAGCGAGATCATCGGTACAGCAGTCCTCGTTCTTGTTGCCAACGCCATCTTCTCGAAAGGCGTGGCCATGAATGGCCCTGCGGCCGGCGTGGGTCCGTGGCTGGTCGGCAGCCTGGTGTGGGGCATCGGTCTCTCGCTTGGAGGAACCACCGGCTACGCCATCAATCCCGCGCGCGATCTGGGGCCGCGCATCGCGCACTGGATTCTGCCCATTCCCGGCAAAGGCAGCTCCAACTGGAGGTACGCGCCGATACCGATTATCGGCGACTTGATTGGTGGTGCGCTCGCGGGTTTGCTGGTGCATTTCGCTCGGCTGTAAAGTCTAAGTAAGCATTAGACCGCCCAGTGACCAGCTGGCTCATCGAGCGCTGACGCGCGCCCGAA
>JASHVU010000465.1 GCA_030044455.1 Acidobacteriaceae bacterium
ACTGTGCGCGTACTACCGCTGCTCGCCAGGCTGGACAGTTTGCAAAAGTACGTCGATCAATTCCTCAATGAGCCCCTGCAAACTCCAATGACAGATTTGGACGACAAAGAAGAGCATGTGCAATTCAAAGTCTGGGCGCGGAAATCGCTGAAGGACGACCTGCATCGCCCCCATGGTTCGGAATTGGCGTATGTCTACCTCATCGTCACCAGTTTCGACAGCATCATGTCGATGACCAACAACGTCGGCAATTGGACCAAATATCAACTCTCGTTCATGATCCCGGTGGAGTTTCAACGCAGGAATGCGGCTGGAGGCTGGGATCTTGCTGGCGTGGGAGTGGTCCCGGCCTTCAGCTTTGCTGACAACTGTATCGCTGCAATCGCACGACTCGAGGTCGAGGGGTTCGAAGCATCTGTGGCGAATTTCTCGCGGCCTGAGAGTGTCTGGTTGAGCAACGTAGATGACTTCTCCAGCAACCCAATGCAAACTCTGCTGCGCGTGGATGCGGAGGTCATTTCGGTGCTGGGCCAGGGACAGAAGGCGACCGTGCAACCCGTGATCGAGATCATCGAAGGCGATCCCGATGCGGGGCTGGGTACCTCGTCAGACGCCGCGTGGAGATGGTCAGAGAACCTGCGCGAAGAACTCCGCGAAAAGAAGTTTATCAAGGCCAACAAGGCAAAGGACATCAAGATCGGCAGAGCGCTCGCGTTGGAACTGCTCGGAAACCAGAAGCCCGTGAACGCCTACTCGATGAAGCAGTTTCGCGATGTCGCCGATCCTGCGAGAGCCTGCTATCAATCGCTGGTCCGTGTTCCCCGCCTGATTAAAGAACTCAGGGATGTCCAGGAGATCGAGGATACCCTCGTGGTGAAGATTCACGACTATCCTACGCTCAACATTGTCAGTCGGCTGGGTATTGTTGCAACTACCCTTCCCACCAGCGAAGGTGGAATTGTAAGCACGGTTCAGGCAATCCGCCCGTTCTTTGTCGTAGGCACGCTCCAGGAGCCGCTCGCGGAGCGGCTGGGGTATCGCTGCCCTGGTGCGGAATGGAAGCTTGACACGAACGTGGCGTTCTCTACGCTGCTCAGCGACCAGAAAGGCGCTCCTCCCATTACCGCTGACTTCCTGGCCGAAGCCCTTCAGGACGAGATGGACCCCTGCCATATCGGCGAAATCATGTATCAGGCTGACCACCGGCTTGGGTGGAGTGCTGCGCAACGCAAGGCCAGGCAGGCTGGTACGTTCAGCAAAGCGCAGGCGCGAAAGGCGCTGAGCGAAATCGACGCACAGACGGTGATTGAGTCGATGCTTTCGCGCGAATGGGGCAATGCGAATGAGGACGCGAGATGGCGTGCCGGTCGCCGGCAATTGATCAAGACCCTGAGCGCGCTCCCAATTAGCGGAGCGACTTCAGCCTTTGCCGAGACGGTGATGTACCGGGAAATCAATAACCTGATGGCAACTCGTCCCGGAGCCGTGGCCAGTGCGCTTAAGCACGTAAGCAGATATGACAAGGACCTCGACGTCGCTCTCCGCCGGCTGGCGAACAAAAAGCCCGCCGACCCCGGCCAACGCTGGAGGAATCAGATTGAGCAAATCATCTTGACGCAGGAGAAGTTTGTTCGCTTGCGGACCGAGATGGACCACGACCTCAACCTGCTGGCGACTGCGTCAGTTTTGAAACCGCAGGATCTCAAGCGTTCCTACGACGAGCTTGGGGAGAGAATGCCCACTGATGAGGAGTTCGCGAAGGTTGTGCTGAGACTGATCAAAACCATGAAGTCGATCAGCGAGCTGACGATTGAGGGCGAGCCATCGGAGCGCAACAACCTGGATGCGCACGTTCGGGCCGATAAGATAAGGCTGCAGGCTCTTCTCAAAGCGGCTCCCCACGGTTCAGACTCGGATCCCGGCATCCCGACAGATTCCGAGCGCACCCAGGACATTCTCGATTGGGCCATGCAGCATATCGACGATGTCCGCAGTCTGGTGGCGCTGGCTCGCGGATTCTGCGATGTACAGACCGATGCCCTTCTGAACAAACTGTCCCGCGCCTTTCAGAAGCCCGACTTCTGCATCCGCCGCGATTCGGTTGGAACTCTCAGCAATCAGTTTTTGCCGCTTTCGCTTTCATGGGATGCCGACTGGTACTACGGCAGAGAATTCGAGGCGGGAGGTATCAAGTCCAAGACCGTCAAACGCGCGCCTCGCGCAAAGTCCGATGGAAGGCGATAGCATCGCGCAATGTGTCAGTCAAGGAGTGAAGGGTTAGTCCCATGGCGAGTTGTTCGGGTGAGGGCTTCATCGGGAAACCATCGGCTACCAGCGGAGTAGCTCGCCACGGATCGGGAGGGGCGCGGTTGATGGCAGTAAGTGATACCGACGTCCAAAAAGCCACCAGTGAAGCCAGGCGCGGATCGAGTGCCCGAGGAGTCGCTCCGCCGGCGCCGTCCAACTGCACAATTTGCCGCGCGAGTTCCACCAGGTTTACGTTGTTGCCTGCCAGTGCGATTGGCCGTCCAAAAAACTCGCGTGCCAACGCTCGAGCGATCGCCTCAGCCACGTCGCGAACGTCGATGACGTTCAGGGTATTGTTCATCACCAACGACAATCGCCGGGCCAGCACCAGGCCAACGAAACTCGAATTCTCCGCTCGAAACTCCCACGGCCCCAGGCATGCGCCTGGGTTCACAATTACGGCCGGCAAGCCCTGCGCCGCTGCCCTCATTACAGCCTGTTCCATGGCCGCTTTGGCTTCAAAGTACGGATATGCCGAGCGGCGCCACGCGCGCTCCATCGCTCGAAGGGGCGGTTCTTTGAGCGCAAGCGTCGTGCAGGAACTAATAAACGCAATGCGAAGCCGGTTGCGGCGGGCGGCCTCAAGCACTCGCTCTGCATGCTCTACGGCCCCGCTCACAACCTGCCGCCACAACACGCTGTCTCGCAGGCAAGGCTCGAGAGGGTATGGAGCGGCTGCATCGACCAAAACGTTGTGGCCTGCCGATATTTCGGTCAATGTGCTTAACCCGTCGTCGAGGCGTACGGTTCTTACTTTCAAACCCCGCAAGGCGGCCGGATCCAGTTGCCGTGACGCCGCGGTCACGGAATGGCCCTGTGCCAGAGCGTGGCGAACCACAGCCTGCCCTAGATGCCCCGTGGCTCCGAGAACGAACATGCGCACGTCTGAACACTCCAACTTACTGCCGGCGTCAAAAAGCGAGGAAAATCTGTGACTCCAGCCAACCCTTTAGCGGCAATTAATGTCACCGGCTTCGGTACGATGCGGGGCGTCACCCTCTCACTGCCCGCCGCGCTGGTTCGCAACATGCTCC
>JASHVU010000466.1 GCA_030044455.1 Acidobacteriaceae bacterium
CGGCCCTGCGACGCACAAAGTCGGGGTCGGCCGCGAGTTGTCTCGCATGTTCTTCTGCGGTAGTCCACTCGCTCAATCTCTTCATAGTCAGACCTGTCTTTGGTTATCGATCTGGCCGATCTCAGTTTGCGAACCCTTTAGACTGCTCTTTGCCCACGCGTAACCAAGCTGGCTGGGAGCTGAAGCTGGCCCTAAAACTCCACCCACGCCTGTTTCTGGTCACTCTCAATCACCCGCTCAATGAACCTCATACCCCGCACTCCCGCCTCAATGCCCGGCAGCGTCGCGGGCACCGGATTCTTTTCGCCTTGCTTCCACGCGATGAGCGCATCGGCAAACTCGCTGTAGAGGACGGCGAAGGCCTCAAGATAACCTTCAGGATGGCCGGCCGGGGTCCGCGACAATGCACGTACGCCTGCGGTCAAATAGCCGCTCGAGGCGTGGTGAATCTCTTCTGGCTTGTCGAGCCACTTGACGACGAGCCGGTTCGGGTCCTGCTGGCGCCAGTCGATGGAGCCTTTCTCGCCGTAGATGCGAATGCGAACTTCGTTGATCTCGCCGGCGGCAATCTGTGAGCAGGCGAGCGAACCGGCGGATCCGTTACTCATCCGTAAAAATGCGTTGCAATCGTCGTCAAGTACGCGTCCCGGCACCACGCGGCGCAGCGTGGCGTTGATGGCCGTCACCTTGAGTCCGCTGACGTACTCGACCAGATGAAAGGCGTGCGTGCCGATGTCACCGATGGAGCCACCTTTACCGCTGCGCGCGGGATCGGCTCGCCACTCGGCCTGCTTGTGGCCCGTCCCTTCAAGCGGAGTGCTCAGCCATCCCTGCAGGTATTCGACCGCAACTTTGCGAATTGAACCGAGAGCGCCCGCAGCAAGGATCGCGCGCGCCTCGCGCACCAACTGATAGCCGGCGTAGGTGTGCGTCAGGCCGTAGGGCAGGCCGGACTTTTTGACGAGGGTCTCGAGCTCAAGAGCTTCCTCGTAGGTGGCCGTCGCGGGCTTGTCGCTCATCACCGGAATGTCGGCTGTAATGGCCGCGCGAGCGATGGGCAGATGCAGATGGTTGGGCGTGGTGATCACCACGAAATCGATGCCGTCGGCGCGGTTGCGCTCGGCGTCGATCATGGCCTGGTAACTCGGATAAGCCCGCGCGGGATCGATGTGAAAGGCGATGCCGGCCTCGCGCGAGCGCTCGGGCGACTGTGAAAACGCGCCGGCCACGAGTTCGATTTTGCCGTCGAGTTCGGCCGCAATGCGGTGTACAGGGCCGATAAACGCGCCTTTGCCTCCGCCCACCATGCCCATGCGCAGTTTGCGTCCCAATGACATTGATCGTTCTCCCAAGGCGCGACTGTGGATTGCGCGCGTTTTGCTTCGCGTGCCAGTCTACACCAGAGGCGCTCCAGCGAAACTCACAGGCGCTGTGGAATGTACGCGACATCCCGCATCACGGCTTTGAAGAATAAAGAATGAAAGCGTTATGGACAGCGATCTGCTGCAAGAGCCTTTATTGCGGCCATCAAGGCAGAACCACGCTCTGCTGAGCTGACCGGGATCTGAAAACGATCAGTTGCATCGTTTACGTCTAGAAAACCATTGAGGACGCGCTTCTCCCAGAGAACCGGCTTGGCCGAGCGCACCACCAGCCACTCAAATGAACACGACCGCCGCTCTATGCATATGGAATGCGTATTTGAAGCCAATGGCGCCGGCGGAGCCTCTTCAAGTGAGAGGCGATCGGCAATTTCTCGGGTGAGCGTAAGCGAAAGTGAGTAACTATAGGTATCGATCTGTCTGCCAGTCTCTTGTTTGCCGACGGTGCCGGTAAAGATGTCCTGCAACGTTACATTGATGGTAAGGTCGCAACCCTTCATCTTGAAATCCATTAGCCCGCCGAAGACCGATCCACGGTACGACGCCCACTGGTTTTGTTGATCGATGAAGCGCTGCGTGTAAAAAACGTGGGTGCCGAGCTTCTCCTCAGTTTGAACCGCGGCGAGGAGAGCCGTTGAAGCGGAAAGCTCCTCTTTATGCGCTGCAGGCGCCGCCTGCGCCGATAATTGCGCCGCCGACCTGTCGGCCATGATCAGCCCGAATATGGCGCATGTAATTACAACTCGAATCCATTGCATAGCAAGCGTGCCTTCTTGTGCGAGCGCACATTGCATCTGCTTCAGCTGCCGGCCGATATACGGCTTCAAACGCTTTGACGCAACCGGACCCATCCCGCATCACGGCGAAAAACGAATTCCATCGAATAAAATGATCCTCGCCAATGAATTCTCTGATTATCCCTGACTCGAACCGCCGCTGGGATTGCCTCTCGCTCGGCGAAGTGATGCTACGGCTCGATCCGGGCGAGGGTCGAATCCACACTGCGCGGCAGTTCACGGTGTGGGAAGGCGGTGGTGAGTACAACGTTGCTCGCGGGTTGCGGCGCTGCTTCGGCTTGCGTACCGCCATTGCCACGGCGCTGGCCGATAACCCCGTTGGGCGGCTGGTTGAGGACTTCATCCTGCAAGGTGGGGTGGATACGTCGCTGATCAGGTGGGTTCCCTATGACGGGGTGGGCCGCACGGTGCGCAATGGGCTCAACTTTACAGAGCGCGGTTTTGGAGTGAGAGCGGCTGTGGGCTGTAACGACCGGGGACAGACGGCCATTAGCCAGGTGAAGCGCGGCGAATTTGATTGGGACTGGATCTTCGGGAACGAGAACGGCTCGAAGTGGATGCA
>JASHVU010000467.1 GCA_030044455.1 Acidobacteriaceae bacterium
AGCCAGCTCAGGCCCCACCCCAGCCATCCCCAGGGCATGTGCTCGAAGGCGGCCATGGCGATGCCGGCTCCAAACTGCAGTCCGCCGTAGCCGTAGTGCGCTCCAAAACCGCCAAGCATGTTGAGCATCGAAAACGAGAAGCCGGGATAAGGCGCAATCGGTGCGCCATACACCGCCCACGGGTTGTAGGCCGGAACATACGCAACATCCGGCGTGGCTGGAGCCAGATCGATATTGCCCTGGTCGTCTGAAACTTCTTCCTGCGGCGAGCTCTCGAGCGTGCCAGCCTGCTGGGCGCGGTCGCGCAACACCTGAACGGTCTGCATCACGTCTTGCGGCTGGTTGTAATAGGCGTTGCCCAGGCTGGTCGTCCACTCCAGGTTCTGGTTGAGCATGTCAAGAACCTGGGGGAATGCGGTGAGCGCCTTCACGCTTGGATCCCAACCGGTTTGGGCATCGGCGCCGGCGACGATCTGGTTGGGGTCGTTATAACCCTGGGCCTGCATCTCGTGCAGCCATTGATCGGCTGCGGAAATTTCAGCAGGATAGGTGGATGCGGCAAGGATCTGGGCGAGCAAGGCGTCGGGGTCAAGAGCGACCGGCGCCAGCAACTGCTCAAGCTGATCGGCGCTGAGCGGCGCCTGGGTTGGCGTTGCCTGCGCATCGGGGCCACTCAACTGGTCGTAAGCGTTCGCCGCGTCGGCATCCTGCGGTTGGGAGTATTGCGGCCCGGGCTGCGCATATTGCTGCTGATAAGAAGGCTCAGCGCCCTCTTGTTGCGGGTACGGTGATTGCTGAGGATATTGCTGTTGTGCGTAAGGCGTTTGTTGAGGATATTGCGGAGCAGGCTGGGCGTACTGCGGCTGCTGATACTGTGGACTGGCCGGGTAAGCGTAGGGCTGCTGGGCACGCGAAGCAAGGGGCACAAGCAAAACAATTGCTGCGGCCACGGCAAAACTACAGACACAGAAAGAGATTGGCGACTGCCCGGATTCACTGGAAGTGGTCATGATGGAAGTGGACAAGCGCTCGATTGCTCCGTCCGTCATAATCTCCCCCTTCCGCGCCGCGCCCCATTCCAGGAAAGCAAAATCCGCGTCCGCCTCCCGGGCAATTTATTTGGACGAGCAGAAGCCGGCTGCCCCGGGGGAGGGCTTAGGGTTCAAACCCGGCCGAAGCGCTTAAGTTTCGCGGTTGACGGGAAATGTTCCTGGCCAGGCCCGTCCGTTGCAGCGAACCGGCAATTTGCAGTGGCCAATGTGCAAAAGCAACCAAAACTTCGCCGGTCCAGGCTATAGCAAAACCAGGGATGCTGCATACCGGGGCCGCAGCCTTTAAGTTGACGCGACGCCAAGGAGCGGCGACCTTGCACGCAGCGAAGCGAGACACATTTTCTCTGGCTTTGCCGTAAATACGGGACTGGCGTGGCGGCGCCGCCGTGACATACAATTTGCACGCCTTGCGGTATTGCTCATCCTCAAACCCAAACCCGGCGAGGCCGGCGGCGAATCAAAAACAATCTTCAGAATAATCGCCAGCTGATCAACGAAAATAACCGATTGTTGACCCCCGCTTTCGCTGTATTCAGCCGGAACAAATCGAATATCAACCCGAGCACTCTGGCAACGCCGGATCCGACCGCCCTCCGGCCCTGCAACTCAAAAACTCTCAATGCCGATGCGATACGTGCTCGATGAACTGGCAAGAAAAGAATGGACTGAGCCGGAATGAGAGTTCACCTGCGCAGGTTGCGCCAAACATTCCCCAAGGAAGGAGAATTCCGTGATTTCAAAACGCATAGCACAAGATGCGGTCATGGGCAGTCTGTGGTTTTGCCTGATGGCCCTGACGCTTTTTTCAAGCCGCTGCTCGCTCCTGGCACAAGGCCCAGCTTCGGGAGGCCACTTGGCCAATGAGGGCTTCCCGGGCGGAGCGATCCACCGTCAATTGTGTTTCTCAACTGCCGATTGCGGAAACTTCAAAGGGGTTGGTGAAGTTGGCACCGCCCCAATCAGCATCGGCGGCTTTACCATGAGCCCGCAGAATGCCCCAACATTGGTCCTCGATGACGCAGGCGCCGGAACAGGAGCCGGAAATCCAATCGACATCTACACTTCCAACAGCACCGGCGCGCAGGCATGGGCAGCCAACAATACTGGGGTAACGCCGCCCGGTTACTATAACTTTGCCGCACTCGGTCCATTTTGCTTGACCGCCTCGGGAACTACCGGCGGTTCGGCCGTGGTTCTGGACCCGTGCGCTGGCACTGCGGGGCAGGCCTGGGATCCGGTGCTGATTGGCAGTTTCTACGAATTCCAGCCAACCAACAGCACGAATCTTTGCCTCACTGCCAGCGGGACGGCCGTGGGAAGCGCCGTCGTGGTGGATACCTGCAGCGGCACACCCAGTCAACAATGGTCGCTTACTGTTGAAACCAACAGCAGCAACACCGGAAAAGGCGGCCCCTTCGCCAGCCCCTGCAAAGGGATTGGCGACCTGTCCGTTGCAGGCGTGACCTACACGCCGACCTGGTGCCAGGAATTCGAAGGCCCGGCGCGTCCGCCATCCACCGAGGCTTGGAATTTCGACCTCGGAAACAATAACGGCTGGGGAAATGGTGAAGCAGAGGTGTACTGCGGACCTCCCGGAGTCTTGGGCAACCCGATTCAGTGCCCCACAACGTTTAGCACTGAAACGGCTCCGGTTTACATCGATGGCAACGGTCATCTCGTCATCCAGCCCAGAAATGTAAATGGAACCTGGATATCGGCTCGCCTGAATACAGATGGAGGACAGACCTTCCAATACGGCATTCTCGAAGCCAGGATCGAGCTTCCCGATTTGACCAACCAGGGAATCTGGCCCGCCTTCTGGTCGTTGGGCAACAATATCAACAGTGGCGTTCCATGGCCCGTTGCCGGGGAAATAGACATGCTGGAAGACTGGTCGCCGCAAGTGTACAACGGCGCCGGGGACACAGGAGAGAATTCCACAATCCACACGTACCTTACCGGCGGGGACGGAATTTCGGATCGCTACTTGTTCCCCAGCGGAGAGGCAGTGAACACGGCCTTCCACATCTACGGGATCATTTGGTCGGCAGACAAGATCCAGTTCTTTGTGGATGACCCGTCCAACCCATTTTTCACGGCAACCCCAGCCAGCCTTCCCGCGGGGGATGTATGGCCATTCAACCAACCAATCTTCATCCTTTTGAATGAGGCTATCGGCGGTACCCTGGGTGGATCGATTACCGGTCTGACCAACCCTGGGCCAATGACGGTCGATTACGTTCGCTGGTACTCGGCGCCACAAAGCAATTTCTGAGTTGCTGTATTCCGGAACCCGGAGAGTCGAGTCGACGCGACCACCAGGGAGCGGCGATCTTGGGAAGAACTGGAAAGGACGCAGTAACTCGGAAAATGCCCAAAAGCGTCTGCGTCCTCGAACCGGTTCGAATCATCCGGCCGTGGAATTCATCTCCACCGCCGGATGAGCTCCCCAGTACGATAACTGGGGCGTCACAGAGGAGATGTCTGGTTCAGCGCCTGTTTTGTTGCGGAAAGGCTGTCAGAGAAAAGCCGCTTGAAATGTGCCGCTGGAACCGGCCTGCCGAACAGCCATCCCTGGCCGCGGATGCCGGGGTGGGCGTGGCGGAAGTAGTCCGCCTGTGTCTGGGTTTCAATGCCTTCAACCACAACCATCAGGCTAAGCCTTGAAGCAATATCGAGGATTTGAGGCACAACCGAGGCGGTAACGGCCTCGGTTCCGATGGTGTTGGTAAAAGCGCGATCGATTTTAATGGCGCTGACTTTCAGGTCGTGGAGATAGGCGAGGCTTGAGTAACCGGTTCCAAAATCGTCGATGTAAACCGGATGCCCCGACCTCTGCAGGCGTTCAATGGCATGAATGACGACGTCACGGTCCGCCGTGGATCGCTCGGTCAACTCAAAGCCAAGAGACTGCGGCACAATTCTTGCCGTCTTGACGCGCAGCTCCACGAATCGGAAGAACGCCGGGTCGCACAAGTCCTGAGTCGTGATATTTACGGTAGTGGTAAAGCCCTCGAGCTTGAGCAGATCGTCGATCTCCTCAGTGACGCAAGTGATGACCGCGCGTGTGATTTCGCCCACGAAGCCTTTGTTTTCAGCGGCCGCGACAAAATGTTCGGGGGGTACCGCTTCGCCAGATTCGGTAATCCAACGCACCAGGGCCTCGGCGCCTACGATTGCACCCGTGTCAAGGTCAACCACCGGCTGATAACGGACGGCGAGCTCTCCATTCTTGATAGCGCGGCGCAGGTTTCTGACCAGGCTTCGCTGGCGGTTGAAAAACAGAATCAGTGTGAGGGCCACGAGTGCTCCCACCAGCGCGCCCGCGCCCATCAGGATAAGGAGACGCGCCCGATCCTGCGTTGCCATAGTGGATTTGGACTCGTAAGCGACCACGCAGACCGCAGAAAGCACGGAGCACAATGGGCGATAGTAGGCGCCGTTCCGCTCCAGCATGGTTTGGGCAACGATTTCTGCCCCGGAAAGCGGAACCGGCTGGCCGACAAATGGAAGAACTCGGCCGGTGCCGGGATCGTGGACCAGAGCGGAGAAGTACATTGGAGGCTGATTGAGCGGCTCGTAATCCGCAGGATTGAGGACAACAGTGACCCCGTTGGATTCGATAATGATCCCCCGCGCCTGCGGATTGATCAGCAGAGGACTCGAAGCAAACAGCTTCCTGCCGCCGATCACGATGTCGCCTGGGGTGGTGGCGGGAGGCGGAACCAGCCTGCCGAGAGCCGTTGTGCAGTAGAGATGGCCGTCCTTGACGCGACCCATGTCGCGAACATGCGAGGCATTGAAAACCCATTTGCGCAGGTAAGACAGCTCATCGTCGGAGCAAAAGGGGAGATGGTCATTCAGAACCACGTTGACTGCGTCACGAGTCTCACGCACGATCCCGTCTGCCTGGGACAGCAATCGGACGGAGTATTTCTCGAGCTGTTCCCGGCCGGCATTGAGTTGTACGAGGCGTCCGACACCCAGAGCTACAAGGCCGCCCAGCACTGCCCCTGAAAGGAGCAGCGCAGCCTCGGCAGCGCGCTTGCGGGTAAGAACCAATCGAATCCCTTGAGCTGGCGCGAACATTCTGGATGAAGGCGATTTCCACCGAATTCGCGACGGCTGGGCCCTTGCTACCCCTGCGTGGTGAGTACTTGAAAATATTACGGCGTTTCAGGAAATAGTGTGTGGTTTGCGGCTCGGTGCAGGGTCGTCGCTCCTTAAGGTCGCAACGACGCCGCACCATTCGCTTCGCCCTGCAGTATTCCCTAAAATGCGATAGGCCGCCAATGAGCGCGGAAGAAAATCCGGTGATGATGACTTGAATGTTGATACCCACGAATCGAGCCGCATCCCTGCGGCCTGACAGTATGGGAAGTGTACCTCATGCAATGAAAGCGATGCGAGAAATTGCGCCAGGCGCGTTGCAGGCTGGGTGAAGAAGCGTCAGATGCCCGTAATACAATGACG
>JASHVU010000044.1 GCA_030044455.1 Acidobacteriaceae bacterium
TCGCGTTCCACGGCTGATACTTCGAGTCCCACGCGTCGAATCCGTCGTGATGGTTGGCCAGCGCAATGAAAATCCGCGCCCCGGCCTTCTTATAGCGCTCAATCATTGCTTCCGGTTCCCAGTTGAGCAGCGTCCACTGCGCGGTCAGGTCCTTGTAGCCGAATTGCGACGGGGGTCCATAGTGACTGATTTGGAATTTGTAATCAGGTGAGCCCTCCTGGTACAGCGCGCGTCCGTACCAGTCCCCGAATTCGGGCACGCATTGCGGACTCCAGTGCGCCCAGATGCCAAACTTGGCGTCGCGATACCACTCTGGTGCGTCGTACTGCAGCAGCGAATCCCAACTTGCTTGGTAGGGGCCTTCGCCGCTGAGGCCGTCGACCGGGGCCTGCATGGGTACGCCATCCCAAGAGCCGCCGGGCAGTTCAGGCGGATCACCCCATTCCGTCGGCGTCCAATCGGCGTCATTCAGTTTCGTCTCGACAATCTTGCCGTCAACCAATGCATAGAAGACACGGTCCTGCTCCGGCGTCGCGCAAAACTCTTCATACGTTTGATGCAGCTTGTTGAAGCCGGCAGGCGCACTCAGCGCCGATTGACCCCGTGCCGAAATCGCTCGCGCAGCAGCAGCAGCAGCCATCAGCTTGCAAAATTCTCTTCTTTGCATTCTTTATTGCTCCTTTTCGCTCGTTGCGGTCACTTCGACTAGCCGTGAAGTTTCAGAGTCGGTCTCTGGACGTCACGGCGTTTGTTTGTGCAATGGAATTTCTCAGCCGCTTCTCCGCATCCGCACTCCAATAGCCGCAATCCAGCTCCAGAAAGACCGAGGTATACGGAATGGTGAGAGTTGACTTCAGAATCACGATGTTGAAGAGTTTGGCGCTTTCATCGAGCTTCGCGATGATCTGCTCGTGCTCCAGCACGCGCGCGTTCCGGCCAACAACTCGTTCGAGTTCGTCCCGCAGTTCGGTTACGCCCGGGGCATCGTTCTCCGGTACATGCGTCAGTTCGGCGTCCACATAAACGTTGGCGTGAACATGAAAGTGGGCAGCGATTGAATCCAGAACCTTGCCGAGGAGCCTAAGATGATCCTCGCCGGTCGCGATGGTTTCGATTCCCAGATTCGACTGTGCCGGATACGCGGAATCAGCGACAACGATCCAGTTGCGATGACCAAACACCGGCAGCAATTGCTCGAGCCGCTGTTCCCATGTTTGCGTTTCGCTTTGAAGATGGCGCGTCACTTTGAACCTCGTTGAGCAACGGATGGTGAGGATTTGGCGAGCGGCGCAAGGTGCGCGCCCCAGTAAGCGAATGCTGCTACGGCCACGTAGCAGGCGAGCGGAACGAACATGCCTGCGGCCATGCTTTTGGTTACTTGGTAGGTGAGTCCCATGAGCAGGGTGAAGATGGCTCCGCCGATGATGCCCATGACGAGAAGAGATGCGCCTTCCTTGGTGTGTTCTCCCAGATCCCTGATGCCGAGGGCGAAGATGGTGGGAAACATGACCGACATGAAGAAGCTGGTGAGGAGAACGGCGACGAGCCCGACCCAACCGGTGCGAAGGATACCGAAGAGCAAAAGAATAATGTTGGCGACGGCGAATGCTCCGAGCATTTTGTCGGGCCTGAAGCGTTTCATCACGTAGCTTGAAGTGAAGCGGCCGACTGCGAAGGCGCCGAGAGTGGCAGTGAGCAGATAGCCGGCGAGCTTTTCGGGAACGTGGGTGTAGTCCTGGCAGTATTGGATGAAGTAGCTCCAGGTGCTGACCTGCGCGCCCACGTAGCAGAACTGCGCGAAGACGGCGGCAAGAAAGTGCGGATAGCGAAAGAGAGTGAGATAGCCGCCGGAGCGTTGAACATTTTCAGGGCCTGAGTCGCCTTCGATGGCCGGAAACTTTGTGCGGAAGATGAGCAGAGCCCAGAGCAACACGACCGCGCCCAGGATCATGTAAGGCGCCAGTACGCGCAGGGTCTCGTGCTGCAGGTAGGTGTTGTAGGTGCCGGCGGCCTTCATGGCTGCGACCTGGCCGGCAGTGGGCTCGACTCCCGACAAAATGAATTTGGTCCCGATGAAAGCGCCGGCGATGGAACCGAGCGGATTAAAGGCCTGCGAGAAATTGAGGCGCCGGACCGAGGTTGCAGGATCGCCAAGCTGCGCGATGAGAGGGTTGGAGCCGGTCTCAAGAAATCCGAGACCGCTGGCGATGACGAAGAGCGCGAGGAGAAAGAGAGGGTAGCTCTGCTCCACCGCGGCCGGATAGAAGAGGAACGTGCCGGTTGCGTAGAGCAGAAGGCCGGTGAGCAGGCCGCGCTTGTATCCGTATCGGCGCATGACGAGCGCGGCGGGAATGGCGAGAAAGAAATATCCCAGATAGAAGGCAAACTGCACCAGGCCGGCTTCGAGCCTGTTTATGTTGAACGACTTCATGAACTGCTTGATGAGAATATCGTTCAGGTTGTTAGGAATCGCCCAGAGAAAAAACAATCCCGTAACCAGAAAGAAGGCAATCTTGCCGGTGCGCGGCAATAGCGGCGCAGAAGTGGACTGGTGCGAGCTGGTTTCAGGTGGTGCAGTGTGCATTCGTTACTCCGAGGTGGGACAAACCGCGACCTTACCACAGCGACCCGAGGCCATCAAACTGTAAGCCTCGTCTGCCTGGTCGAGAGTGAAGCGGTGCGTGACGATGTCTTCAGGGTGGAGGTTCCAGCGAACCAGCCGCTCCACAAGTTCTTCCATGAGCCAGGTCGACGTTACCCAGGAGCCGTAGATGGTTTTCTGTTCGTGAATGATATCGGGTGAGGGATTGAAAGTAACAGTGCCGCCCTCACCAACCATCACCATCTTTCCCCATTTCCGGGTGGCTCGGATTGCCACGGCGCGAGCTTCAGCGTTGGCGCTGCAATCCACCGCGCGCTCCACTCCGCGGCCGCCGGTAAGCCCGCGCACCAGGCTCACGTTGTCAGCGCCGGCAGTGAGCACTGTGTCGCAGAGACCCAGGCGCATGGCGATATCGCGGCGTTCTTGCGAGATATCGATGCCGATGATCTTCTCCGCTCCCAGCTTGCGGCACAGGGCTCCGGCGGCAAGACCGACCGGGCCAAGACCGGTAATCAGCACCGCGTGGTTACCATTAATCCCAATTTTTTCGAGAGCTTCGTACACTGTGCCAAAACCGCATGCCACCTGCGCGCCATCGAGATATGTGAGTGAGTCGGGCAGCAGGATGAGGTCTTTCTCTTCGGCAAGCAGATAGGGCGCCATGCCGCCGTCGCGCTGCCAGCCGTAGGCGCGGCGATATTCAGGACTGGTGCACGAGATCATGTAGCCACGCCGGCAATCGTTGCAAACGCCGCAGCCTGAAATGTGATACACAATCACGCGGTCGCCTGCCTTGAAGCGGCGACAACCCGGGCCGGTCTCAACAATCAAGCCGGCCGGTTCATGGCCCGCAATCACGCCCTGGTAGCCTTCGGGGCCTTTGCCAAGATGCTCGTGGAAGATAGCCCGAATGTCGGAACCACATATCGTCGAGGCCTTCACTTCGATCAGCACTTCGCCGTGACGTGGCTCGGGAACCGGCACTTCTCTCATCTCAACGGTGCTGTTTCCCGGAAGAAATGCCGCTCTCATGGTGTTGCGCATCTCCGCTTGCTCCTCGCTCTTTCGACCGCCTCAAATTGTACCGGCGGTCGAGACCCGCCCTTATGCCGGCGTAATCTCTCCGTTCACATCCCAAAGGTCTTCCCACGACTGGTTGTCCTTCCACAGAAAGACCTGCCCCTTGATCAGCCGGCAGTTGCGGTCAAGTTTCTCAATCGCGTTCATGTCTGCGGCGCTGAGTGCCTCACCAACCACGCCGAGCAGGTTGCTCAAAATATTCCGCGGATGGGCTGAGAACGGGATGGGAACCTGGCCGCGCTCGACGGCCCACTTGATGCAGACTACGGCCGGGTGCACACCAATTCTCTGCGCGATTTCCACGATCACCGGATCTTCTATCGGCGATGTGTCTTCAGGCGTGCGGTCGCGTTCGGGCCGGCCCGGCGAGCCAATGGGCGAGTAACCAATGGGCTGAATTCCCTTTTCCACCAGGTAGCGGAAAAACTCCGGCTGCTGAAAATGCGGATGCAGCTCCATCTCATTCGCCACTGGCTTGATGCGCGCGTCGCGCAGCAAGAGCTCCATTTTGGGGATGGTCATGTTTGACGTGCCGATGTGGCGCACCAGCCCCCGGTCGACCAACTCCTCCATTTTGCGCCACGTGCGCATGAAGTTCTGGTGAATGTAGGGCACGGCATGCGGATTCCGTGCGCTCACGTCGCAGCCGGGAGGATGGTGATTTGGAAAGGGCCAGTGGACCAGGAAGAGGTCGAGATAACCGGCCTGCAAGTCGGCCAGCGACTCTTCGCAGGAGGCGATCACGTCGTTCTCGCCGTGCATGTCGTTCCACAGTTTTGAGGTGATCCAAAGCTCTTCGCGGTCAAAACCATTCGCGAGGAGCTTTTTGAACGATCCGCCGATTTTGTCTTCGTTGCCGTAGACCCTGGCGCAATCGAAGTACCGGTACCCCACTGACGCGGCGTACAGAACAGCCTCCGCAACGGCATCGTGCGAAACGTGGTCGGAGCCAAAGGTTCCCAGCCCGATAGCGGGCATTCGCGCTCCCGAACTCAACGTCCGAAACGGAATCGTTTGAGGATCCACGCTCACGGCTCTCTGGTCGGCAGTATCTAAATGAGATCGCATGGATTTCCGGCTCCGTAATCGATAACTGAAACCATAACACCTGGACCGGAACCCGACAAGCATGCGAGGGGTCGCCCTTGGAACCTCGTGCACCTTTCACTGAATTCGGGAACCCCAATCGCGCGAAATCCGGCAATGATCCGTCGCCGCCGACTGCCGTGCGGCAAGGGAATGCACTAGACTGAAATCGCTATTCAGAAAAAATCGGGCCCTCGCCCCCCAGGGCAACCTTCAGTAACCGAAAGGTGAAAGCCATGGCCGTGCGAATGAAAGACATAGCAAAAGAGTTGGATCTATCCGTCGTGACGGTCTCAAAGGTGCTGAGGAACCATCCGGATATCAGCGAGGAGACCCGTAAACGTGTTCTCAAGCGAATGAAGGAGCTTGACTACCAACCCAACTTCGCCGCGCGGTCGCTAATCACGGGACATAGCTGGTCGATCGGCCTGGTGGTGCCTGACTTACTGCACCCGTTCTTCGCGCAGATTGCCAAGGCGATTTCAGCCGAAATCCGCACCCGCGGATATTGCCTGCTGATCTCCTCCTCTGATGAGGATCCGCAGGTTGAAGAACAGGAGATCAGGCAACTGGTTGCGCGGCGCGTGGATGTGCTGCTGATCGCTTCGGCGCGGTCGTCGTCGGCAGACTTCAAGTCTCTTGAAGGCCAGGAGGTGCCCTACATCCTGCTTGACCGCCATGTCGATGGCCTTAAAACGAATTTTATCGGGGTAAACGATGTTGAAGTTGGTTTGATCGCCACCCGGCACCTGATTGAGCAGGGGTGCAGGCGCATTGCGCACATTCGCGGCCCGGAAGTAAGCACCGCGCGGGGCCGGTTGGAGGGGTATCGGCAGGCGCTCGCAGAGGGCAAGGGCCGTCCCCTGCCGGAGCAGGTGGTCTCATTGGGCAGTTCGGGAGATCACCGCGGCGAAAAGGGCGGATACGCGGCCGCGATGGAGTTGCTTCATTCGAATCCTCACCCCGACGCGATCTTCTGTTTCAACGACCCATCCGCGCTTGGCGTCGTACGCGCCATTGAAGAGGCCGGGCTGCGCATCCCTGCAGATATTGCCGTGGTTGGATGCGGGAACCTGCCTTACGGCGACATGTTGCGAGTGCCGCTCACATCGGTGGACCAGGGAAGCGAGAACATCGGTAGACTCGCTGCAACGCTCGCACTCAGGTTGGCAGTGAGCAAGTCCCGCCCCGCACCTAAATCGCACCTGATCACGCCAAAGATTGTTGTGCGAGCCTCAAGCCTGCGCAAAAACACGAAGAATCTGTCGAAGAACTCGCCCATGAAATGAATTCAGCTTGCGGGCGGCACAGTCGTCCGGACTACAATCTCATTAATAGAACTCGAGACCTTTTCAACCTGCGAGCCCGTGAAGCGGCGAAAACGGTTTCCCCTGAGTTCACCATCCCGCGATGCTTGTTGTGCCTTCGTCGATGCATGTCATAATCGTTCGCCTTCCCTCGCGAAGGCGCATGTCCAAAGGCTATGCGCATATCCTTTTGTGGTTGGTTGCAGCCGTTGTTTTTTTGGCCTCGCTCAGCCGCGCGCAGGACTCGCCTTCCCAATTCGACGATCTGTCTCGACAGGCAGCCGCGGCCCGCGATCAGCAGAACATTCCCCTCGCCACCGAACTCTACGGCAAGGCGCTTGAGCTCAATCCCAATTGGGCCGAGGGCTGGTGGAACCTGGGCCTGATCGACTACACCGTCAAACAGTATCCGCAAGCCATTGACGCGTTCAATCATCTGCTCAAGCTCGACCCCCACGCGGTTCCGGCTCTGGCCATTCGTGGATTGAGCGAGTTTGATACCGGCGACTATGACGGCTCGCTCAAAGATCTTGAAATGGCAATTCAGCACGGAGCGGCCAATGACAAGGACCACGAACAGATTCTTCGCTATCACCTGGGTTTGCTGCTCACCCGCGCGGGCCGGTATTGGGATGCGCTCTCGCAATACCGGTCTCTGGCCGGCGAGCACTTTGATTCACCTGAGTTCGAGGTTGCCGTTGGCCTGGTTGGAATGCGGCTCCCAAGCCTGCCCTCGGAATTGAACACTCACGATAGCGAGCTCGCCGGAGCCTTGGGAAGGGCTGCTTACGCATTCCTGGCCGATGACAGCAATGGAGCAGATACCCAGTTTAATGACCTGTTTGTGCGCTATCCGAATGCGCCCAATCTGCATTACTTCTACGGGTTTCTGCTCTTTCCCCACGATCGCGACATGGCCGTGGAACAGTTCCAGAAAGAAATTGCGATCAATCCATCGAACCAGCTCGCCACCGGTCTGCTCGCCTTCACGCTGATGTATGTTGGCCGCTACAAAGAAGCGCTTCCGGTGGCAGAACGCGCGTTGGCAGCCGAACCGGGAATGCAGATTGCACAAATTGCTCTTGGCCGCTCGCTGATTGAAACTGGAGACGAACAGCACGGAATCGAGATCCTGAACCAGGTAATTGAGCGCGATCCCAAAAACCTTGAGGCGCACATGGGGTTGGCTGCGGCCTACTCTCTGGATGGAAAAAAAGAGGACGCGTATCGTGAGCGGATGGTCTGTCTTGGCCTGGGCAAGTAGAGTTCGAGACCGAGCGAGGGTGAGGCTTGGCGCACTGGCGGCGCTTGCGATATTGACGCTCGCTCCAGCGGCTGCCCAGCACGCTGCCGCGCCGTCCCATGCAGTCACCTGCGCAAAGTGCCATCAGCGCGTGACAGATTTCTACGCTCATTCGCCTATGCGGCATGCCATGGCCGACGAGGGCGCCAATGCCGGCCTTGAGGCACATCCCAACCTGAGCCTGCAGAAGAACGGATACACCTACTCCGTGCAGACCAAAAACGGCAAAAGCACGTACACGGTTTCCGATGGAGCAGGTACGATCAGCCTTCCTATCCGCTGGGCCATGGGAGAGCACGCGCAAACGTGGGTTCTTGAGAAGGACGGTCACTTTTATGAGAGCCTGGTGAGCTTTTAC
>JASHVU010000468.1 GCA_030044455.1 Acidobacteriaceae bacterium
GGTTATCCCGCCATCCCCATTGCCGAGTACACGCGTGAGCACGTGAAGCGCGAGTTCCTGACCGCGAAAAGCTGCGCGCCCAATTGCACCATCGGTTGCGTGCACCGCATCAGCTACATTGACCACTGGCGCGCCCCGCAAACGCGGATGGTAGCGCCCGGCGGCCAGGAACTGGTGAAGATCAGTGGACAGTGAACTGTGGTTAGGGGTCAGGGGTCGGCGAAAGGCTATTTCCTTTCGGGCCTGAAGGCCCTGATTTTCTTTTGACGGGCATTCAGGTGCCTGAGAGCCGCTGCTCCTTCCGTTCTCTATTTCCTATTCTCTGTTCACTGTTCACAGTTCACTGAATTTTGTAGAGCACCAGCGTCGTCCGTTCGTCGTCGTCGAAGATGCGGTAGCTGGCGACGGGGACGAGCCGATGACCGGCAAGAGCGTCATTCTTGCCCTCGTCGTTCCAGGCAAGATACCAGCCGGGCTTCGAGCGCGCAACCTTCGCGGCCATTTCGTCGGTTCCGTAAGCTCCGTTGATGGAGGGCAGGCTGGCGATGAGGCCAACCTCGGCAGCGCTCACTCCGAATAGGAGCTGGCTGCGACGGTGATCGGCGCGGACGATTGCACCGATCTGGCTTGCAGCGCTGTAGAGCTGGTACTGGCGATGGACGAGGAAGCCGGCGATGGTGGTGGAGTTGAGGACGACATCGACGAGGATGAGGGCATAAAGAGCGGCGGATGCGGCGCGGGAGCGGCGGTTGGTGGGCGAGTCGCGCACGGATACAGCGACGGAGCGTTTAAAGGCTATCGCAAGGATGAAGGCGAGGGTCGCGAACATTTTCAGTAAGATTCGCGACTCGCGCCGACTGGCGAGTCGATCGGACGCGAGAGCGTAGTCCAAAGCCAGCACAATGATGAAAACGACCGGTGCGAGCATCGCCAGGAAGTAGCGCGGGGCGTAGTCGTCTTGCCGGCTGAAGATGAAGGCGGCGTCGCCGGCGATGGCCAACCATGATGCCGCGAAAAGCGGGTTGCGCCATAGCCTGCGTGCGACAGCCAGCGAAGCGATCAGGATGGCAAGCGCCAGCGGATAGAGCAGGCGGTCGATCCAGAAGCCGTTGCGGGCCAGGTCGCCAAGCCAGTGAAGAGTTTGTGACCAATCGACGTCGGGCATGGCATTGACCCCGAAGAAGTAGTCGTAATCGGAACCATAGCCGAGCCAGGAGATGAAGAGTGCCCATAGCTTGAGGAGCGTCAGCGGCACGACGGCGACAGCGACGATCGCGCTCGAGAGAGCGCGCCAGCTTCGTCCTCGCGCAGTTCGTCTCGAGGCGTGCGATTCTGCCGCCACCCTCCATGAAAACCAGATGACAGCAGGAAGCAGAACGGCGACGGTGGTCTTGGTAAGCAGGGCAAGGGTGACCAGCATCGTGAGAACAACGAACGGCCAGATGCGCGGTTTGCCGGCAATGTTGGTGTCCGTCGCGCAGGATGCGACCAGAAGCACGAGGCAGAACTCGAAGATGACCAGCGTGTCGAGAATGGCGAGCCGGCTGAAGGCAAACGCAAAGGGGCAGGCGGCCATGAGCAAGACTGCGGCCTGCGCAGCCACGCGGCTTTCGGCATATCGGCGGACGAGCAGATAGACAATGCCGAGCGTGGCCAGCGAGAACGCAGCGCTGAGCGCCCGGGCGGCGATGATGCTGACGCCGGTGAAGTGGAAGAGCGCGCCGAGGAGGGTCGGCCATATTGGCAATGCGGCCGCTGGGTTGTAATCGCCGGCAACGTGCCAGTGACCGGTGAACGCATGCATCACGGCCGCATTGGCCCACCAGCCCTCGTCGGTGAATTTGGCCGGATCGATCATCCAGAGCGAGTCGTTGGGAAAGTCGGCTGCGAGCCAGAAGAATCGTAATAGGCCGAGGGCTGCTGCCACAATCCAGAGCACATGACGGAGAGCGCGGTGCGCGACGTGCGGGAACAAGGGGTTACGCCTCGCGCGCGGCGGCGTGAATGGCCAGCAGGCGCTCGAGCAGCGGCTTGAGCAGCTTGAGATCGAGGGCATTGGCGCCGTCGCTTTTGGCGTTGGCAGGATCGTCGTGCACCTCGAGGAAGATACCGTCGACGCCCGCAGCCACCGCTGCACGGGCGAGCAAAGGAATGAACTCCGGCTGGCCACCGCTCACTCCGTTGGCCGCCGAAGGCTGCTGCACAGAGTGCGTGCCGTCAAAGACAACCGGGGCCAGGTCGCGCATGATGGCGAGCGACCGATAGTCGACCACCAGGTTGTTATAGCCAAAGCTGGAGCCGCGCTCGGTGAGCGAGATGCGCTCGTTGCCGGTGGAGCGGATCTTTTCGACGGCGTGACTCATGTCCCATGGGGCCACAAACTGGCCCTTTTTAACGTTGATGGCGCGGCCGGTGCGGCCCGCGGCCACCAGCAGGTCGGTCTGGCGACATAAAAATGCGGGAATCTGGAGGACGTCGACAGCTTCGGCAGCGATTTCGCAGTGGGCCGCTTCGTGCACATCGGTGAGGACCGGCAGGCCCGTGGAATGCGCGATCCCGCCGAGGATACGCGTGCCTTCCACAAGGCCGGGGCCGCGAAAGCTTTTGACGCTGGTGCGGTTGGCCTTGTCGTAACTGGCTTTGAAGATAAAGGGCACGGCGAGGTCTGATGTGATGCGCTGGATAGCGTCGGCCATCGAGCGGGCGTGAGTTTCGCTTTCAATCACACATGGCCCGGCAATGAGGAAAAGCCGGCCCCCGCCGACCTGGACCGGCCCAATCTCAAAGGAGTTAGTCACGAAGGGAATTTTACTAGGGATGGAGCCGGGGTGATGAAGTCAAGGAGTCAAACAGTTGAACAGTGGAACAAGGCTCGGAACAGGGACCCCACTCTATGGGCAGCGATTTCGCTCCGCGGTGCGGCGTAGGCGTTCGCCGCAGCGAATTAGCTCCCTCGCCTCGGCATGGGGAAAGTCGGTCCATTCACCTCCGCCAGCCCCGTCGGGGCGAAGGAGAATCGCACTGTCAGTACGGAATCAAGGAGGGAGGAAGGCCGCAGAGAAACCTCGCCCTGGTCTCGGGGCCCGTGCTGAACACAGGCCCGTTAGGTACAAGAATCCTCAGACGAAGGCGGTTCGGGCGAGCTGGAGCCGATCCGCGCGTCAGCTGGTGTGACTGCGCGACCACTCCCACAGCGCGCGATCGATCGTGCGCAGCGGTGCGGCGCCAGGCAATTCGCTTTGCGGCTGCACAATGTTGCTCTCGGCCAGCCGCTTGCAGAAGGCCAGGTACTCCTCGTAAAAGTGCACGTCGTGTCGCGCGTGGCCCAGGGCTTCAAGGGCACGGTAGTCGAGCACCGTGTAGCGCTCCGGGTAAATTGCCGCCAGGATCGCTGATGCCACCGGCAAGTCAACACCCTGCAGTTCAAGAAGCGACTTCACTGCAGATTCAGTGGTAGCCCCGGGGACCGTCACCGCTGCAAGCACGCGCCGGATTTTCTCGTTGCTGTTTGCAATAAGGTATTGAACCGAGCGCTCCGACTTCCAGCGCACAATTGCTTCCAGGTTGGCTAGGGTAAAGTCGCCTTTTCGAATGCCTTCGCCGGCTTCAAATGCGGCCTTTTCAAGCTCTTGCACCTTTTCCCCTGCCTTCTTCCAATATTCTTCCGCCAGCTCCTGTAATTCCGCCTCAGCGGGTTGGAGCTGAAAATACGCAACCATCGTTCAGCCTTCCTTTCGCTCAAAAACTTTCACACAATAGGCCCCGGGCAAATTCATTGTCAATAGCCCCTTTGGGTCCACGGAAGTAGGATGCAGGATGGGTTTCAAAGTGGGATTAAAAGCCGCAATCAAGGTATCGGAAAGTGAAAGTCCGTTGCAATAAAACGAGGCGGAGGGTGGAGTGAGCCTGTCTGTCCCTCACAATCGGGCCGTTGGCAATGCATAAATACATAAATATGCTATTATGGAAAATATGCGGACGACGATTGACATACCGGACGACGTTTACCGAAAGCTAAAGGTGAAGGCGGCTCACGAGGGGGTCGCTGTGCGGCGTATTGTGCTGCGGAGCATTCATAGGGAGATCAGCCATCCCCCGGAGACGTCTCTGCGGCGACTCACAGAGCCAATCCTCAAGTCCTACGCGCCAGGCTCCATTCGGATCGACAATGAGCAAATCTACGACCTCATCGGTTTTCCTTGATGTAAATGTGTGGCTGGCCTTGAGCACACGCGATCATCAGCATTTTGAGGCGGCATGGAATTGGTACACCGGCACGTCTCCCGATACTGTTCTCACCTTCTGCCGATTCACCCAGCTTGGGTATCTTCGCCTGCTCACCATGCAAACGGTGATGGGAAAAGGCACACTGACTCAAGCCGAGGCATGGCGAGCTTACGACGAGTGGATAGAGGCTGCGGGCGCCGAAATGGCAGAGGAACCGCTGGGGCTGGAAGCGCTTTTTCGTTTGCGAAGCCACAGCAAGCTGGCTTCTCCCAAAGAGTGGACCGACGCTTACCTGGCTGCCTTCGCCGAGGCTGCCGGATTGACGCTGGTCACATTCGACCGGGCGCTGGCGGCAAAGGTGAAGGCGGCAGTGGTGCTGGGGTAGAAATGGCATATCGATGGCATATTTTATGGTATAATACCATCATGAATGCCATTGTGGAGATCGATAAGGCCGGGCGAATTGTCATTCCGAAGAAGATGCGGGATGCGATGGGGCTGAAGGCCGGGTCGCGGCTGCGTGTGGAACAGAGTCTGGACGAGCTGCGCCTTGAGCCCGATGTTCCAGAACCGCACCTGGAGATGCGAGATGGAATTCTGGTGCTGGTGAGCGGGCCTCCCCTTTCGGGCGAGGACGCAATTCAATCAATTGAAGAGGATCGAGAGCGGCGTATGCGATACGTGGCTGGACTCTCCAATGAGCCATGAACGAGCGCGTGGATTGGTTCTTCGATACGTCGGTATTGCTCACCGCGCACGACGGAACCCGTCCAGGACACGCTGAGAGCCTTCGCTTAATGCGTCGCGCCAATCGCGGGAATTGCGCCTGTGCAGCTCACTCACTGGCGGAGTTCTATTCCGTGCTGTCGCGGCTGCCGGGAGGCAGGAGACAAAGGCCGGATTTTGCCGGCGCGTTGGTGGAGGACATTGCATCGCGCATGAGGATTGTGGCCCTGAGCGCAGAAGAGTATGCCGAGACGATACGAACGTCGGCGCGGTTGAGAATCGCCGGAGGGACAATCTACGATGCATTGCTTGTGGCCTGCGCGCGCAAGGTTAACGCCGAGCGAATCTACACCTGGAACCAACGTCATTTCAAGCTGGTCGCACCGGATTTAGCGGATCGGATTGTGACACCGTAAAGTTGTGGAGATTGCGGATGGTGACGTTTGATCGCGCGCTGGCGGGGAAGGTGAAGGGGGCGGTGGTGGTGGGGAAAACTCCTTTGGTCGACCCTTCCCCGCAATTCAAATTGAATCGTGCGTTCTGACCCGTCGGCGAAACCGGCGCGAGACAATTTCCGATGTGTGGCTCATTTTTCGTTGAGGAGAGCGCCGCTATACGTTTGCAAACCATTCTTCGTCGACATAAACCGACTCGACCTTTTCCGTCTTTACGCCGAGGCCGAGTTCTTTCAATTTATCTGCAAGCACCTCGCCGTCTACGAGATCAATCGGTGGCGCACCGTCTCGTGACGCCTCTTTCGTCGCTGCAGGCGAAAAAGTTCCAGTTGTCATGAACAGCCCTTTGTCGGTGCGGCCAACCATCGCTCCGCGGAAATCTCTTACCTCGCCTGCTCCAACAGTTCCCTGGACGCGTTTGCACTGAAAAAGCACATGGAAGCTCAAAAGCCCTTGAAACCTGGCGATTCCCTTTCCATCAATT
>JASHVU010000469.1 GCA_030044455.1 Acidobacteriaceae bacterium
TTCTTTGCCGGGCAAATGGATCTCGACGACGAGGGTTACATCAAGACCACCAACAACGTCTTTACCACCAACCACGGCGAGATTGTTCCCGGCGTGTTCGCCTGCGGTGACGTGCAGGACCGCCGCTACCGCCAGGCGATTACTGCCGCCGGCTCCGGCTGTATGGCCGCCCTCGAAGCGGAAAAATACCTCGAGGAACGGGGTCACTGATAACCGCAGGAGTAACTTTCGGCAGTCAATGATTCTCCTGGCCTCGGCAGGGGCATTCGGGATTCATTGCGCACCGTAGGCGCAACCGATGTCATCCCCGCGCTTCAGCGTGGGGAGGCCGAGTCATAATGTTGACCCCAGCCTCGTAGGGGCGACGCAAACGACAGCGAGGTCAGTCAATGCCGCCAATCTTCCCCGGCCGCCGCACCGCGCAAAGCAGCGACCCGTTCGTCGTCTTCCTCATCGGCATGCGAATCAACCGCATACTCGAGCGCATGGCGCCGCGAACAATCTGAGAGCTGATAGCTGATGGCTGAAGGCTGCTTTTAAAACTTGTGAAACATGAAAAACGCCGCGCCCACCAGCAGCACTCCGGCCACCGCGTGATTCCAGCGCAGGTGCGAACCGAAATAGTACGTCGCGAAGACGCCGAAGACCGTGAGCGTGATGATCTCCTGGATGACCTTAAGCTGCATGGGCGTGAAGCGGCCGTATCCGATTCGATTGGCGGGAACCTGGAAGCAGTATTCGAAAAACGCAATCGCCCAGCTCACCACAATCACCTTCCACAGCGGCTGGTTTTCAAACTTCAAATGACCATACCAGGCAAAGGTCATGAAGATGTTCGAGCAGACAAGGAGAACTATGGTCCACATTTTCCGATTGTAAGCTGCAACAATAGGTAACGTTGCAGAGGACTCTCGAATTCCGCGACGTAGCGCCGGGCTCCAGCCCGGTTGTCGTACAGGCGTCGTTGCCTGTACACGACGATTGATTCGAACCAACTCCCGTTGCGCAATAATCAATTGAGGTTTTGTCCCGGAAAACCAATCAAGGAGATCATTGACCACGCTCGCCGACAATCTCTTAAGGCTCGAAGACTCCATCGCCACGGCGTGCCGCGCCGCAGGCCGCCCGCGCCGTGAAGTGGAGTTGATGGCCGTCTCCAAAACCTTCCCTGCCGAAACCATCCTCGAGGCCGTCGCACTCGGCCTCACCCTCTTTGGAGAAAACCGCGTGCAGGAGTGGGCCCAGAAGAGCCTCGAAATCTGTCCAAAGAGTCAAAGAACAGAGTTCCATCTGATTGGGCATCTGCAATCGAACAAGGCGGCGCGTGCCGTTGAGCTGTTCGACGGCATTGACTCGTTAGACTCCCTGCGCCTGGCCGAGCGACTGAACGAAGCCTCCGCAAAGCTCGGCAAACGGCTGCCCGTATTGATCGAGGTCAAGCTCAGCCCCGAGGAAACCAAGTCCGGCATCGACCCCGATTCGGACGACGCCGTCAAGCTGTTCGAGGCGCTGCCCCATTTCACCTCGCTTGAGGCGCGCGGACTGATGACGATTGCGCCGTGGGGCGCGCCCGATGAGGTGACTCGCGCATGTTTCCGCAGCCTGCGTGAGTGGCGCGACCGCTGGGCGCGGGAGCATCCGCGTCTCAATCTCGATGTGCTTTCAATGGGGATGAGCGGCGATTTTGCTCTCGCCATCGGCGAAGGCGCAACCCGCATCCGCGTCGGCACTGCGCTGTTCGGCAAGCGTCCTCGGCCGGCCACAGGATTGGTTCCGTGACTCTGTGCCTTCGTAATCTCAATTGCGAAACCTGGATGCCCCAGGTCTCGATTTTGAAACCTGGGAAAGCACGATTTCACACGATGACGGCGCCCGATGCGAGCCGCGAAGCGGAGCAGCCCTGATGCTTCGCGCCACCAAAGACGGCATCACGCTCGCGGTGCGCGCCCTGCCCGGCGCAAAGAAGACCGCGATTGCTGGCGTCTACGGCGCGGACGCCACTGCGCAGTTGAAGGTCGCCGTCAATTCGCCTCCTATCGAAGGCCGCGCCAATGAGGCGCTGATCGCGTTCCTCGCCGAATTCTTCTCGCTGCCAAAAAGCTCAATTGAACTCACATCCGGCAAGTCTTCGCGCAGCAAGGTTTTCTTGCTGCGCGGCATTTCGCTGGCCCAGGCCGAAGCCGCAATCAAAGCTGCGTCCGCTCGATGACTGGCCAACTCACCGGCTCCATGCCGCGCCTACAACCGATCAACTGCGGATGTCGCCAGCTCTCGATCTCTCCTGCTCTGGGAACGCGAGACCAGCTTCTCGCCCATGAATCCGCAGAACTCATAACACGCAGCCACACCCGTCACAAAGATGATCACCACCACCATCATCAGCCATAATGGAGCCGGCGAAATCATACTCTGCGCGTACCGTCCGGCCTGATACGTCAAAAACGCATCCTTGCCTAATGTGTGCCATTTTTCCAGGTCGGCATGTATGAGCACCCCACCCAGCGCGCCCAGCGCGGCCACAAAACAGAACTTGAAAACATAAGCTGATTTCATGCCACAAAGCATACCGCAATTCACGCGCCGATGGTCTGACATCTGGCCAGGGTGTCAAAAGCATTAACGCTCGAAACCAGGTGTATTGGGTGAGATTATCCCCCTGACTGCCGCGCCAATTCCCTCTCGAACGCCTGCCGTCGATCGGCGACGTATGCCTTGTATCCGCCCGGATCGATGAATGCGTCGCGATCGCCGCCCTTAAACTTCGCGTACTTCTCCTTCATGTCGAAATAGCTGCCATGCGCTCCAAGAAAAATGTCGCAAGGGAGCGACTCAAGAACCGCGAACTCGCGCTTGTAATCGGATGCAATCTGCGGGTAAGTTGTGTTGCCAACCAGCTTGTACCCGGGATTCACATTGGGGCTGCCCACAATCACCACGTGCTGCGTTCGCGTCCCTTCGGCCGCTGGCAACCCGGATGGTCCAAATTCCTTTTCATCCATCGTCCACGTCGTGGTGCCGCGCGTGTGGCCCGCAGTCAAGTGCGCGGTAAGAACCACGCCGCCCAGGCTCACTTTGTCGCCGTCATGCAGCACGCGATCGACGTGCGCCGGGGCAAAATGCATCGTCCGGTCGGATCCATATTGAAAGTCAGTCCGGCCGCCTGACTCGACCACCGAAACATCGGCGTCCATCACTTCGTACTTCGCGCCCGTTTCCTTCAAGATCTCCGCGCTGCCTGCGCAGTGGTCGTAATGCGCGTGGCTTATCAACAGTATCTTGATGTCTCTCCACTTGAAGCCCAGCACCTCAACGCTTTTGCGAATCAGCGGCGGTGAAGATGCCAGGTTGCTGTTGATGAGAATCAGGCCCTTGGGCGTCGCAATCACATAGGAGGCAAGATCGGCGCTGCCCACGTAGTAGAGATTGCCCGCGATGCGGAACGGAGGGAATGGAGTCGTCCATTCCGGCGAAGGGTCAGCCTTGAGCGCGACCGGCATAAGTGAAATCATCAACGCCAGAGCCATTGACGCAAGTTTGTCGAATCTCATTTCACCTCTTCGCTCAGCAGACTCTTCGCGGTTTCAATGGCGCGCTCAAGATGCACGCCGCGCGAGCCCTTCACCAGCACCTGATCTCCCCCGTGCAGGTTTTGCGCCAGCCAATGGCCCGCAGCATCGGCATCCGGCAAAAAGAGCGATGCAACTCCGCCGGCGCACGCTTCTTCGGCGATGAGCTTAGCGTTGCCCTGCACGCCCACAACCATGTCGAGATCGGCATGAGCTGCCGCACGGCCGCACGCAGCGTGCAGCGCCGGCGAGTGTTCCCCAAGCTCAAGCATTTCGCCGGCAATCAGAATGCGTCGCACGCCTGGGCGCGACGCCAGCGTTTGAATCATCGAGTGCAGCGCCTCGGGGTTCGAGTTATAGCTGTCGTTCAAAATGGTCGCACCGTTGATCTCCAGCAACTGCCCGCGTTTGTCGCCCGCCGTAAGCTCGGCAAGCGCAGCCAGGGCTCGGTCAAGGTCAACGCCCGCTTCGAGCGCCACGGCAAGACCCGCAATCGCATTGGTCGCGTTGTGCGCGCCCAGCATCTGCAATGTGAACGCGCCCTCGCGTTCACCCGCACGCAATCGCACATGCAGGCCGTTCAAATCTTCGCTCGCCGACAAAATCTGCGGATCGGCGCAGGGACCGGAACCGAAATAAACCGCTCTCCCGGCAAAGTCGCGGCCAAACTGCGACACGTAAGCATCGCTGCAGTTCAGAAACGCCACACCGCTGGCCGGCAACGCAGCAATCAACTCAAACTTGGCGCGCGCAATGCCGGCCTGGCCATCGGTAAAGTTTTCAACGTGCGCATTGCCTACATTCGTCACCAGGCCCCAGTCGGGCGAGGCGATGCGGCACAGCGCCGCAATTTCACCCGCGTGGTTCATCCCTATCTCCACCACTGCGATCTCGTGCTCGCGCTCAAGCCGTAACAACTGCAACGGCAAACCGTAGGCGTTATTCAAATTTCCGCGCGATTTCAGCACATTGAACTTCGCACCCAGCGCCGCGGCCGTGGCTTCCTTGGTGGTGGTTTTTCCTGCCGATCCGGTAATGGCGACAACGCGTTTGCCCCACTGCCTGCGCACGTGCGCGGCCAGCAGTTGCAGCGCCGCCAGAGGATCCTCGGTAATCAGAAGCGGATGGGCAAGGGCAGCATCGGGCAGACCCGCCACCCGCGCCCGTGAAACCACCGCGGCCAAGGCGCCGCGCTCCAGCGCCGCAGCCACGTAATCGTGCCCATCCAGCCGCTCGCCCTTCACTGCAAAAAACAACTCAAATGGCGCAATCGTTCGCGAGTCGATCGAATAACCATCGGCCACCTGCGCACCCGCATTAGGCAGGTTCGCCGGCGCCTCAAGCACAGCTCCCATTCCCATCGCGATCTCGGCAAGCGTCAGTCTCATTGATCCCCAACGATACGGCGAACCGAACGGCAATTCAATGACGCAGTTGGTTCACTCGGTACCTGCGTAACCGAGTCTGGCGAGCCCGAACATCGCAACCTCGGCATCGTCAAATGGAACAGTGCGATCGGCAAGGATCTGTTCCTTTTCATGCCCCTTGCCTGCCAGCAGCACAGCGTCACCCGGCGCAGCCTTCGCGAGCGCAACTCGAATGGCCGCTGCGCGATCGGGTTCGACCAGATATTTGACGCCGGTGGCGCGCAAAGCGGGCTCGATTTCAGCAAGAATCGCCAGCGGATCCTCAGAGCGTGGATTGTCGCTGGTCGCCACCACAAAGTCGCTGCCCTCGCCGGCCGCCTGGGCCATCTTGGGGCGCTTGGTACGGTCGCGATCGCCGCCGCAGCCAAACAGAGTAATCACCCGGCCGCCGGTACTCTGCGTCATCTGGCGAGCCAGTGCAATCAGGTTACGCAGCGCGTCGTCGGTATGTGCGTAGTCCACAATCACGGTAAACGGCTGGCCGGCGTTGACGGACTGAAATCGGCCCGGAACGGGGCGAAGCTGCGGAACGAATTCAATGAGCTGATCGAACGGGACACCGCGTGCATGTGCCGCAGTAA
>JASHVU010000470.1 GCA_030044455.1 Acidobacteriaceae bacterium
CAGCGCCAGGCCCGCGAGGGCGAGCGGCGCCAGCAATAGAAGCAGGAGCGTAAGTCCGTAATATATGTCGGAGTTTTCTGCGCCCGGAATGGGAGCGGTCGGAATCATGATCGGCTCTCCCCCCTGGGCGGCATGTGGCCGCGAACGGCGACTACCAGGCCGAGGATTTCAACGGCGAGGCCGCAGAGAACAAAGGCAGCACGCGGAGTTGGAGCCGGGAAAAGCACGAGCGCGGCGACGGTGAGAAAGAAACCGGCTGGCATCACCAGCAATCCGGCGTATTTCATTTGCCTTTCCTTTCAGCTCTACTTCGATGTACGACCGCGCCCCGGACCAGATTCGCCTCCCGGGGTCCGCCATGCGAAGTGTTTTGTTGCTGAGAATTACTGAACTTAAAGTCTCCATGAATTCTAAAGCATCTGAATGTGGCCGGGCAGGGTCGCCGTCCCGAGGCCCTCGCGGCCCCTTTACAGTTTCCTTTCGCGCCGCAATCAATAATGGCGTGTGAGCAAACGATCTAAACCTAGAGCCAATCTCCTTCCTCTGTTCATGGCCATGATCGCGATCGCTGCCGGGGTGGTGCTGTTGGTGGGGGACGCGGCGCCGCAACTCTTCCCCACGCGCAGCCACGATGATCTTGCCGCGTTCTCGTTGGCCACGATCGCTGTCGCATTCCTCGCGTTCCGTCTCTTCCAAGGTGCCACGCCGGTTGATTGGGTCAAAGCTGTCATATTGGCCGCCGCTTTTCTGTTCTGGGCAGCCAATCAGTATTGGCCACGCGCGCCGCAGGCAACTTTGTTCAACGACATCGCCATCGGGCTTTTTGTGCTCGACGTGTTTTTTGTGATCGCGGGATGGCCGGCGAATGGGCAGGTCAGCAACTAACTGGGGTAGACAGCGGGCAAGGCAAAGAGGTCCGAAAGTCGTCCAATGCAGCGGAGCTTGGCCAAATCAAGGCGAGCGCGGAGTTAATGGCTGCCGGTATCTTTGGTTGCTTCAAATGTGCCGGCGCGCTGGCCGCCGAAATCGTAGGTCCCATCGATCTTCGTGCCATCGGAGTTCAACCTGCCGTGGTAGAAAGTCAGGCGGTCCAGCGTCTTCAGTTGGAGCTCCACGTCGCGCCCGTTAATCGTACCCGTCACGTCCGCTTCGCCGCTCGGGCCTGAGAAATCGCCGGTGAGCTTTTGCCCGTCCTGTTTCAGCTCCAGGGTCGCAGTACCACCCTGGCCCTGGTAGTCCAGCTTCACGGTCCAATTGCCGGCAAGGGCGCCGGCAGCGTACGCGGCCATGGGAAATGAGAGGAGGAGGAGTGTGAAACGCAATCTCATTCGCATGGCGAGATAGTAGCATCCCGGCGCTCCGATCTCGTTCAAAAAAATCGAAAAACGGTGGTTGCGAAGGCGCTGGTGTGCCGTTGGAGTGCGGCCAAAGGCGACGATTGGGCAAGGCGGTTAATCGCCGGATAGATCACTCACCTGACCAGAACGAATCTGACAATCGCCATCGCCAAGGCGAAGATGAACCCGATCCAGAAGGTTTCGATCTGAGTTGGCTTGCGGCCAAGTTTCTGCTCAAAGCGCCCCGTTGCAAACATGATAAGTCCCGTAACAAGAGGACTGATAAGCAGGCTGATGCCGTGGAATCGCGATGGATGGACAAGCGGATGAGGGAAGATGCGCACACTCACAAGCCCTGCCGAGGCCCCGAAAGCCGCGAAGAGAAAACCGGTGAAGAAGCGGTCCTCACGGGGCGGGGTTGGGATTGCATTGCGTCCGGCTCGGACGAGAAGCGAGGCTAGAAACTCCAGGCAAACCTGAAAGAGTACTTCGCTGAGGATGTCGAAGATCGTTGCAAGCAATGCAAGGAAAAAGTCTTCCATAATGGTGTTTGGCTAAGTTGCGCCAGTATAGAGGGTAGGCGAGTCAGCAAGTGGGCAAAGCAACGAGGCAGCGATCGTATTCAGGAGGTCGCGATGTGAGCGCGTCTGGCGCGTGCTGGATTCGGCGTGATAATTTGGATAAGAAATCCCAGTCTCTGGTACGCGAGCAGCCAGGGTCATAATGTGGTTTACCCAAAATTCGGTGTTATCACAATGTGTTTTCTTTTCTGAGGCTTACAGAGCCGAAATCCACAAGATTTTTTTAAGGTTTTTGCGAGCCCGCATGTTTGCGGGGGCACTTGCGGCTGTTATATTGGACTTTCGGGCTTCTCCGCCTTCCTGTTTTAGTTTGCTCAAGATCGGTATTTGTACATAACCTGTGTGATCGCCAGCACAAGCGGTCGCATCCAGACACGAAAACCAAGCAGGGTACAATCAATGCCGCAAATCTTCGACCGCAGCTCCAACGCCTTGGCACGCATGAGCCTGGTGTTGACGGGGCTGATCGTGATCGCGTTGGGAGTCACGCTCGATCAACTTCAACGCTCCCCCTGGGTAACGCGGCAGGGCCAACGGCCCGACCAGCCGGTTCCGTTCAGCCATAAGCACCACGTGCAGGGCCTCGGCCTGCAGTGCCAGTACTGTCACACCTCGGTTGAGAAGTCCAGTTACGCCGGCATTCCCCCGACGCGCACCTGCATGAACTGTCACGCGCAGATATGGACCAATGCGCAATTGCTCGAGCCGGTGCGCAACAGCTGGTACACGGGCCAGTCAATTCCGTGGATCAAGGTGCATGACCTGCCCGATTTTGTCTACTTCAACCACGAAATCCATGTGAATAAGGGCATCGGCTGCGAAACCTGCCACGGCAAAGTGGACGAGATGCCGCTGATGTATGCGCAGAACACGCTGCAAATGGAGTGGTGCCTGAACTGCCATCGCAATCCAGCCAAGAATCTGCGGCCCACCAGCGAAATTTACAACATGGATTGGGATCAACCTGGCGTAGACAAGCCGGTATGGTGCGCAGCGGTTCCCAATGTTGACGGTGTACCCACGGCCGAGAGCGTGAGTTGCACGCGCACCGATCCGAGCGGTAATCCGGCGGCACAGGCATCGCTCAAACCCGAAGCGCTGTTCAGGCCGGTTTCGCTTACCACCGGCGACGCGGCTCAAGCGGCTCCGCAGATTCCATATGAGAAGTTCACCAGCCAGGATGAACTCGGACACTACCTGTTGAAGCACTACAACATTCGCACCCCGAAGGACCTGATGAGCTGCGAGGTGTGCCACCGATGAGCAGCGAGATGAAAAAGAACGAAGGCGGGATGGCCCAGATATCATCGCCCGGCGCGGCCCCCAAGCAGGAGCCGATGACTCTTGACCAGGTGCGGTTGAAGTTGAATGGCGTCAGAGGCAAAAAGTTCTGGCGGTCGCTGGATGAGCTGGCCGATACGGAAGAGTTTCGCGCGGCAGTTGAAAAGGAGTTTCCCTCGGCGGCGCAGGAATGGGTCGATCCGGTATCGCGCCGCGGCTTCCTTAAACTGATGGGCGCGTCGATGGCGCTGGCCGGGCTGGCCGGTTGCACCAAGCAGCCCGATGAGCCGATCTATCCCTACATCAAGGCGCCCGAGGATCTGGTGCTGGGCAAGCCGATGTATTTTGCCTCGGCGCATCCGTTTGTCACCGGCGCCGTGCCGTTGTTGGTTAAGAGCAGTGAGTTCCGGCCTATCAAGATTGACGGCAACCCCGAGCACAAGTACAACCGGGGGAGCTCCGACCCCTACACGCAGGGCACACTGCTCGATATGTACGATCCCGATCGCTCGCAGCATGCGATGTATCGTGGCGAGAATCGTGACTGGCAAGAGTTTGCCGAGGAGTTTCGCAACAAGGTTGCATCTACCAAGGACGGCACCGGCATTTACTTCCTGAGCTCGGCGATTACTTCGCCCACTTTGGCGCGGCAGTGGAGCGAGGTTCAGAAAATCTATCCCAAGGCCAAACTGGTGCAGTACGAGCCAGCCATCGCCGGCACGTTTCTCGCGAGCGGCCTTAATGTTCAGTACGACCTGAGCGCGGCCGACGTGATTGTTTCGCTCGATGCGGATTTTCTGTCGAGCGCGTCTTATCCGGGCTTTCATAAGTTGGTGCGCGACTACGCCGATCGGCGCAAGCAGCCTGAGATGGGTATGAACCGGCTGTATGCGGTTGAAAGCATGACCACGACGACCGGCCTGAAGGCTGAGCATCGACTCGGTCTGCGCGCAAGCGAGATTCCCAGCTTTGCCGCGGCGCTTGCAGCGGCGTTGGGTGTACCTGGTGTCACCGCTCCTGGCTATGGTTGGACCGACGATCAGCAGAAGTTTCTGGCTGTACTGGTAAAGGAACTGAAGGCGAATGCGGGCAAGTGTGCCGTAATTCCGGGGTTGTATCAGGATCCCTCGGTTGCAGCGCTCGCCATTGCCATTAACGCAGCTCTGGGCAACACCGGCAAGACCGTCACGGTCTCGAGCGAGCCGGCGATTCCGCTGCCCAGCGATCAGATTGGCGACTTGAAAGCCCTGGTGTCCGATATGAACGCGGGCAAGGTTGACTGGCTGGTGATTCTGAATGCGAATCCCATTTACGACGCGCCCGCCGATCTTGATTTCCTGTCGGCCTTCAACAAGGCCAACATTGTTGCGCATCTCGGCTCGCACGTGGATGAGACGGGGCAGATTGCGCACTGGCACATTCCCTCGGCGCATTATCTCGAGTCGTGGTCGGATGCGCGTGCATACGACGGCACGGTTTCAGTGGTGCAGCCGCTCATCGAGCCGTTGTATGGCGGACGCAGCGCTCACCACGTTCTGCAAACGTTGCTCGACGATCCGAAGATCAGCCCGTATGAAGCGGTGCGGAGCACGTGGAAAGATGCGATTACCAAGGCTGCGCCGGGCGGAGATTTTGAAAAGGGTTGGCGCAAGGTTTTGCATGACGGCTGGATCGAGGGCACCACATACGCCGCTGCGAGCGGCGCAAAGCTTGCGATTCATGGTGTGCCGGCGCCGATTGCCAAAGATTCGATTGAAGTCATCTTCCGGCCTGACCCGAACATTTACGACGGCCGCTGGAACAACGTGGGCTGGCTGCAGGAACTGCCCAAGCCGGTAGTGAGTCTGGCCTGGGATAACGCGGCGATTGTGTCGGGCGCGACGCTGGTGAAGTGGGGTTTTGAAGAAGACGACATTATTGAGATCAGCGTGGGTAATGGCCGAGTGAAGGCGCCGATCATCGTTGCTCCCGGCCATCCCGATAACGCCATCACCGTGTATCTCGGCTACGGACGCGAGTTTGCGGGGCGAGTGGGCTCGGGGCAGGGATTCAACGCCTACCTGCTTCGCAATACGTGGGCGCCGTTCTATGCAATCGGCGCACAGCGCAAGATCGAAGGCAAGTGGGGCGTGGCCATCACCAAGAGCCACTACCAGGATCACCGCGTAAAGTCCCTGCTGGGTCAAGGCAAAGGCGACAATTCGCTGGAAGGCGATGAGGCTGTCTCGCCCGCGGGCAGTGCGGACGGGATTGGACCGCGCGGCATCATCCGCTACGCCACGCTCGACGAGTTCAAGGCCAATCCAAACTTCGCGCATGAAGGCTATAAGACCGACACTCCGCCATACGATGATTCGCTCTTCCCCAACTGGACCTACAACGAACCCTATGCCTGGGCGATGTCGGTGGACATGAACAGCTGCACGGGATGCAACGCCTGCATCGTGAGCTGTTACGCGGAAAACAACATTGCCGTGGTGGGCAAGCAGCAGGTGCGCATTGGACGCAACATGCAGTGGCTCCGGATCGATGCTTATTTCGAAGGGGACCTGGCGGCCCCACGGGCCCACTTTCAGCCCATGGCCTGCCAGCACTGCGAGAACGCGCCGTGCGAGCAGGTGTGCCCGGTGGGCGCCACGGTGCATACACCCGAGGGCCTGAACGTGATGGTCTACAACCGCTGCATAGGAACGCGCTACTGCTCGAACAACTGTCCCTACAAGGTGCGGCGGTTCAACTTCCTGCTTTACTCCGATTACGAGACCGAGAGCCTGAAGCTGATGCGCAATCCCGACGTCACGGTTCGCTCGCGCGGCGTGATGGAGAAGTGCAGCTACTGCGTGCAGCGCATTCAAGAAGCTAAGATCGAGGCCGACAAGGAAAACCGCCTGGTTCGCGATGGCGAGATAGTGACCGCATGCCAGCAGGCCTGCCCGGCCCAGGCTATTACCTTCGGCAACAAGAACGACAAAGAGAGCCGGGTATCGAAACTGCGCGCACAGCAGCGCAGCTACCAGCTGATTGCCGACATCAATACTCGTCCGCGGACGACCTATGTGGCAGAAGTTCTGAACTTGAACCAGGAACTGGAAGTTACGCCGACCGAATTTGCGCCGGCAAAGGGTTGAGCTCAAGATGGCGACCAGAGAAGTAAAACCTCCTGATCATTGGGTCGATCCCGCAACCGGCGAATACCGGGTGATTGCGCCGGGCCAGACCTTCCGGTCGATCACCGAAAAGATCGCGCGCATCGTGCTTACGCCGCACACGCCCATGGGCTGGTTCGGCCTGTTCACCGTGGCGGGCGGCGGGACCATGATGCTCATGGTGGCGCTCACCTGGCTCTTCCTCAAGGGCGTTGGCATCTGGGCGGTCAGCCAACCGGTGGCCTGGGGCTTTGCCATCATTGAATTCGTGTGGTGGATCGGCATCGGCCACGCCGGCACGCTTATATCGGCTATTCTGCTGCTCTTCAAACAAAGCTGGCGCAACTCCATCAGCCGTTTTGCCGAGGCCATGACCATCTTTGCCGTCATGTGCGCGGCCTTGTTCCCAATGATTCACGTCGGCCGCCCCTGGGTGGCGTACTGGGTGTTTCCTCTGCCCTTTACCATGACCGTCTGGCCGCAATTCCGGTCGCCGCTCATGTGGGACGTGTTTGCGGTCTCCACCTACGCAACCATCTCAGTCGTCTTCTGGTACATCGGCATGGTGCCCGACTTTGGCACTTTCCGAGACAAGGCCGAGTCGAAGATCGCGCAGTACTTTTACGGCATTCTATCTGTGGGTTGGCGCGGCTCTGCCCGCCACTGGATGAGGTATGAAACGGCATCCCTGCTGCTGGCCGGCCTGGCAACGCCGCTGGTGCTCAGCGTACACACGGTCATCAGCTTCGATTTCGCGGTTGCGGTGCTGCCGGGCTGGCACACCACTATCTTTCCGCCCTACTTTGTAGCCGGCGCCATTTACTCCGGCTTCGCCATGGTGCTCACGCTGGCCATCCCGCTGCGCAAGTTCTATCACCTTGAGTCGCTGGTGACCGAGCGGCACATGGATAACATGGGCAAGCTGATGCTTGTTACCGGCTTCATTGTCGGCTATGGATACGGCATGGAAGCCTTCATGGCCTGGTACTCGGCCGATCACTGGGAGGCTTTCACGTTCTGGAACCGCGCCTTCGGGCCCATGGGCTGGTCGTACTGGTGTCTGATCACATGCAACCTCGCCATTCCGCTTACCACGCTATGGAGCCGCAAGCTGCGCACCAACATCGCGTTCATGTTTGTGCTCTCCATCGTCGTGAACACGGGTATGTACCTGGAGCGCTTCGTCATCATCGTGACCAGTCTTACCCGCGACTTCCTTCCCTCGGCGTGGGGTACCTATCGCGCCACCAAGTGGGACTACATGACATTCGTGGGCACGCTGGGATTCTTTACCTTCATGTTCCTGTTGTTTGTGCGTTTTCTGCCCATGATTCCGATGAACGAAATCCGCATGTTGCTGCCGGGCGCCAAGATCAAGCCCAAGGCGGCAGTAGGGGCTGGTGACTAAGATGCCTGCGCGCGAAGGAACTTACGGATTATTGGCTGAATTTGAAACGCCGGGCGACCTGGTACGCGCGGCGCGCAAGGCGCACGACGACGGTTGGCGGCGGCTCGAGTGCTACACGCCCTATCCAGTTGAGGAAGCGGCCGAAGCGATCGGCTTCCATCGCAACAAGGTGCCTCTCATTACGCTTATCGGCGGCTTGTTGGGCGGTGCGGCCATGTTTGCCATGGAGACCTGGATTTCCGTGCTGGCCTATCCGACCAATTTCGCAGGCCGCCCCACTTACTCCTGGCCGGCATTTATCGTTCCCGCATATGAGTGGACGATTCTTTGGGCGGGATTATCGGCAGGTTTTGGCATGCTGGCGCTGAACGGGCTTCCGGCGCTTTATCATCCCCTGTTCAACGCACCCAACTTTCGCGATGGCGCGACGACCGACAAGTTCTTTCTGTGCCTTGAGGCGCTCGATCCTAAGTTCGAACTGGCGGAAAGCAAGGAGTATCTCGAGACTATGGGGCCGGTATCGGTAGTGGAGGTGGAGTACTGATGAACAGTGGTCAGTGGTCAGTGATCAGTGGTCAGTTCTCGACGCTCCTCCGTGCGCGGGCGCCCCAGGTCTCGATTTTGAAACCGGGGAAAGCACAGTCCTTCGTAGGTCGTGTCCTTCTCGCCTCGAGTTTCGGTGCAGTTCTCCTCCTCGCAGGTTGCCGGCAGGACATGCACAACGAACCTAAGATGATTCCGCAGCGCGGCTCGGATTTCTTCGCCGACCATCGCAGCGCTCGCCCACAGGTTGAGGACACAGTGGCCCGCGGACAGTTGCACGAAGACAGCTACTTTTACACCGGCGTGGTGCCAGGCGCGAACGGTTACAAGGAAGAGCTGAACGCGATGCCCTCCGAAATTCCGGTAACGATGCAAGTGCTGAAGCGCGGGCAGGAGCGGTTCAATATTTACTGCACGCCATGCCACTCGCGCGTGGGCAACGGGCTGGGCGAGATTGTCGATCGCGGTTACAAGCCGGCCGGTAACCTGATGGATCAGGTGCGTCTATCGCAGCCCATCTCGCACTACTTCTACGTGATGACCCACGGCTATGGCGCCATGCCCGACTACTCCGCACAGCTTGCGCCTGCCGACCGCTGGGCGGTTGCCGCCTATATCCGGGCACTGCAACTCAGCCAGGCCAAGGGCACAACCGCAGACGTCCCTGCAGGGGTACAGATTCGCAGCCTGAAAAGCCTGGCGGCAGAAGAAGGGCATCCGGAGTACGCGCAGCCGTGGACGCTGCCGGCGACAGCCGTCGAGGGCTTGAATCCGGTCAGCGGAGAAGGAAAGCCGGCCCTGGCACCGGCAAATGGGCCGAACCCGGTCATCAAGATTCCAATAACGAAACCGGCGCCCGCGGGCCAGCAGCCCGCAGTTCAAAAGTAGGACGACAGGAAATGGCTCACGATTCTCACTCAGTTTCGCACGCAAAGACGCTCCCGGCAGACCTGAGCGCACCCGCGTTTGTCGACGGCTGGAAGTCACGCGCGCTCATTGTCGGGGCGGTCTTCTCGGTAGTTGCCGTGATTCTCGCGTACTTGGGGCAGTCACAGGACCCTGAACATCTGGGCTGGGACCATTTGCTGCGCGCTTGGACGATGGGCACGATGATCACCTGGGGATTTGCCGTGGGCGGGCTCACCCTGCTCATGGTGCAGTACTGCTCTGGAGGCAAGTGGGGCCTGCTCTTGCGCCGTCCACTTGAAGCCATGAGCCGTACGCTGCCGCTGGTCTTCGTCTACTGGGTGGTCACAGCCATTTTTGACAAGCACCTTTATCTGTGGGCGGTATACACCACAAAGGATGCCACCGAGGCCGCACTCAATTCCGGGCTGATCACAGAAATCCAGGCCCACTGCCTCAACTTCAAACGGCCCATGCTGAATCCGTTCACATACTGGTGGGTGAGCGTGCTCTGCTTTGCCATCTGGGGATGGTACGCGTGGCGGCTGAACACGCTGGCTTTGAAACGCGACGCGCAGGGCCCTGAAACCACGCCGTACTGGATCAAGAAGCTCGAGAATATCAGCGGCCTCGGCATCGTGATCTATTCCGTCATCATGACCGCAGCGGCAATCTACTGGGTGATGTCAATGGACGTGACCTGGTTCTCGACCGTCTACGGATTACTGTTCCTGGTGGAACAGGGTTTCCAGGTTCTGGCTCTGGGCATCATCGTCGCGCTCTCGCTTTCGAAGGCTGAGCCATACAAAACCATTCTTCGGCAAACCGAGCAGCACGACCTTGGCAAGCTCACGTTCGCATTCGTGATGCTCAATATTTATCTGGCCTTCGGCCAGTTCCTCATCATCTGGTCGGGAAACCTTCCCAACGAGATCAACTGGTACCTCGACCGCATCCGCGGCGGCTGGGGCGTCATCATTACCCTCGACTTCATCTTCCACTGGCTCGTTCCCTTCACACTGCTGCTGTCTCGAGATCTGAAGAGGAACAAGAAGCGTCTCATACTGGCCTGCAAAATCATGATCTTTGCCGTAGCTATCAATCAATTCTGGTTGATCGAGCCGAATTTCAGAGACGCTGCCCGCAAACTGCATTTCAGCTGGGGAATTCTCGAATATGTCGCGGTGCCGGTGGCCATGACCGCATTCTGGGTGGCCAATTTCTGCATGGAACTGAAGAGAAGGCCGTTGGTGCAGGTGAACGATCCACATCTGGCCGAAATCCTGGAGCCCGAACATGCCAACGCATAACGACAATCCGCACGCGCACAGCGGGCCGCACGAACCCCACAAGCCGGAGACGATCGATACATCGCTCGGCTATGAAGGCACTGACGTCAAGGTAAACGGGATTTTCGTCTTCCTGGTGTCGCTGGGCATCCTTGTCGCGGTCGTCGGCTTTGTCTGCTACGGCATCGGCAAGGTGTTCAACGCGCACTTGAACAAGGAAGATGGACCTAACTCCAAGTGGACCAAAACGGTGGAAATGCGCGACCTGGGCAACATGCCATCGGCTCCCGAAATGCAGAACAAGGTGGCTGAGATTACCAAGGGCTTCCCTCAGCCTCGCCTTCAAATTGACGACGGAAACGTGGATATTGCCGATCTGCACGCGCGCGAAGACCTCCTGCTCGACAACTACACATGGATCGACGAGTCGAAGGGGACGGTAAGAATCCCGATCGAGAAGGCCATGCAGATCATCGCGCAAAAGGGATTGCCGGTGGCGCCTGCGGCGGAGACGCCGCAGTTGATGACCGGCGACTCGAAGCCGGTGGTCACCATGCCGCTAACCGATGGATTTGCCCGCACCAGCTACGAGCAGGATCTTGCCGCTGAGAAGCAGGGGAGGCAGTAGGGAATAGGCAGTAAGGAATAGGCAGTAAGGAATAGGGAAGGCCAGCATTCGAGGAGTCTTGAAAGGGCACGAGTTTACTCGTGCCGCTGAGAATTATAAAACAGCTCGGGGCTTTAGCCCCTGAGGAACGAGCTTCAGGGCCGCGAACGCGGAGAGGATGAGCATCAAAATGATTTGCAAAAGCACAATCCGGAAGAGCTGGCGAAGCGTGGGTATCTCCACGGCCGGCGCGGTTGTGCTCGGCCTGCTGGCAACGGCTTCGTTACCGGCTCAGGTCTCAAGCTATACCGACAATACCGCTGGCCCCAGCAACAGTGCGCCGTCGGTGCTGAGCGGCGTGGGCGTGGATCAGCATCTGAATACGCAACTGCCTCTGAATCTCACCTTCACTGACGACACCGGCAAAGTTGTGCCCTTGGCGACCTACTTTGGCAAGCGGCCGGCCATTCTCGCGCTGGTCTACTACCAGTGCCCCATGCTGTGCAGCGAGGAATTAAACGGTCTGACCAGCGCGCTGGAAATGGTGAACTTCCGTCCCGGCAGGGATTTCAACATCATCGTGATCAGCATCGACCCGAGCGAGGGGACCGACCTGGCCGCGGCCAAGAAGCGCACCTACGTCAAGCGCTATGGGCATCCTGAAACGGCCGACGGCTGGCATTTCATGACCGGGACGCAGGCCAACATTGACGCGCTGACTAAAGCCGTCGGTTTCCGCTACGTGAAGATTCCCGGGCCGGATGGCAGGCTGACCCAGTTTGCGCACGCCAGCGCGATACAGATTGTTACCCCTACGGGCAAGTTGGCGCAGTATTACCTGGGCGTCGAATACAGCCCCAAGGATCTGCTGCTCGGCCTGGATGAGGCGTCGTCGAACAAGATCGGATCGCCGGTCGACAACATTCTGACCTACTGCTACCACTACGACCCGAAAACCAACACCCACTCGCTGATCGTTTCACGGGTCATGCAGCTTGGCGGCGTGCTCACGATGGGCCTGCTGGGCGGATTCATGTTCCTCATGTTCCGCCGCGACTATACGCAGAGTCACACTGAGGTTTCAGGAAACCATGGGACAGAGAAAAAGGTGAACGGATAAAGGAATGAGCCACATCAGCCCGGTACTTTGGCAATTTCTCGTCAAGTGGATGACGAACTTCTCGCTCTTCCCGCCGGAAGCGTCGAAGATTGCGCCACAGGCGGACGCATTGTTTTTTTTCATGGTCCTGGTGAGCCTGATCGGGCTGACGCTGGTGGTTCTGCTGATCGTGAGTTTCTCGATTCTCTATAACAAGAAGCGTCATCCGGTGGCAACCCAGATCGAGGGCTCAACCCTGCTTGAGGCCACCTGGACCATCATTCCCCTGGGCCTGTTTCTGATCATGTTTGTGTGGGGCGCGTTGCTTTACTTCCGCATCTACACGCCGCCGGCCAATGCCATGAACATTTATGTGGTGGGCAAGCAATGGATGTGGAAGTGCGAGCATCCCGGCGGCCAGCATGAGATTAATTCGCTGCACGTTCCCGTCAACCAGCCCGTACAACTCACCATCATCTCCCAGGACGTGTTTCACAGCTTTTCGATTCCGGCGTTCCGGGTGAAGCGCGAGGCGATTCCGGGGCGCTACACGTCGGTGTGGTTTGAAGCCACCCAGGTCGGCACCTATCACCTGTTCTGCACGCAGTATTGCGGCACCAATCACTCGCAGATGATCGGCGAAGTAGTGGTGATGACGCCGGACGATTTCAGGCAATGGCTGGCCGGCTCAACCAGCGGCAACTCGCTGGCCCAGAACGGCGAGCGGCTCTTTGCCAGTCTGAGCTGCAACGCTTGCCACAATACGCGGCCCGATGCGCGCGGTCCGAACCTTGTAGGAGTTTATGGCTCGCACCTCACGCTCTCCAGCGGCCAGACCATCACGGTCGACGACGAGTATCTGCGCTCGGCAATTCTGAATCCCTCGCAACACATCACGCAAGGCTATGCGCCGATCATGCCCACCTATCAGGGACAGATCAGCGAGGATGGCGTGATCGCTCTGGTTGAGTATCTCAAGCATCTCAACTCCGACTATCGTTTACAGCAAACGCTGAACACCACCGAACTGCTCCCGGAACAAGAGGGCGGAACCACGCCGGCAAGCAAAGCTGCTCCGGCAGGGGAGGTAAAGCAATGAGCGCAGCTACCATCGTCTCTCTTCCCGACCAGTCGACGGCCAGGATTCCCAAAATGAACTTCCTGACCAAAGAGAACGGCTTGCTGAGCTGGCTGCTCACGGGCGACCACAAACGCATAGCCACGCTCTACCTGATCTCGATCACGTTCTTCTTCTTCATCGGCGGAGCCCTGGCAGGGCTTATCCGGCTGGAATTACTCACGCCGCAAAACGATCTGATGGCAGCCGACACCTATAACAAGGTGTTTTCGATGCACGGGCTGATCATGGTCTTCTTTTTCCTGGTGCCGTCGGTGCCCGCCACCATCGGCAACTTTCTGATGCCGATGATGGTGGGAGCCAAGGACCTGGCGCTTCCCAAGATCAACCTGCTCAGCTGGTACCTCTACATCATCGGCGGCATCATGATGATTTATACGATGAGCGTCGGCGGAGTCGATACGGGCTGGACCTTCACCACGCCGCTCTCAACGCACTACCTGAATACCCACGTGATTTCGGCGGCGCTGGCGGTGTTCGTAGCAGGCTTCAGTTCGATTCTTACCGGCCTGAATTTTATCGTTACCATCCACAAGATGCGCTGCCCGGGCATGACCTGGTTCCGGCTGCCGCTGTTCGTGTGGTCGCATTATGCGGCCAGCATCCTGATGGTGCTGGGCACGCCGGTGCTGGCCATCACCTTGACCCTGGTTGCTCTCGAGCGCGTCTTCCGCATCGGAGTTTTCGATCCCGCATACGGCGGCGACCCGATTCTCTTCCAGCACCTGTTCTGGTTCTATTCGCATCCGGCCGTCTACATCATGATTCTGCCCGGATTCGGCGTCATCAGCGAGGTAATCTCGACTTTCAGCCGCAAGCGCGTGTTTGGATACACGGCGGTCGCTTTTTCGTCGGTGGCGATCGCGGTCTTCGGCTTCTTTGTCTGGGCGCACCACATGTTCATCATGGGCATCTCAAACTATGCCGCGCTGGTCTTCTCGCTGCTCACCATGCTGGTTGCGGTGCCCTCGGCCATCAAAATCTTCAACTGGGCCTTCACGCTCTACAAGGGATCGATCACCTTCGAGACACCGATGCTCTACGCCTTCGGCTTCATGGGCCTGTTCACCATCGGCGGCCTGACCGGCGTCTTCCTTGGCGCCACCGGCACTGACATCCACCTCACCGAGACCTATTTCATCGTGGCTCACTTCCACTTTGTGATGGTGGGCGGCATGTTGATGGCCTTCCTTTCCGGTATCCACTTCTGGTGGCCCAAGTGGACCGGACGCATGTATCCGGAAAAGATCTCGCAGCTGGCCGCGGTGGTCACCTTCATTGGCTTCAACTTGACCTTCTTCCCGCAATTCATTCTGGGAATGCTGGGCATGCCGCGCCGCTACGCAGCCTACCCGCCTGAGTTCCAGGTTCTGAATGTTTTCTCTACCGCCGGCGCGACCATCCTCGGCGTTGGGTATCTCTTGCCCATCCTTTACCTCACCTGGTCGCTCAAGTACGGCGCAATTGCGGGCGACAATCCCTGGCAGGCGACCGGCCTGGAGTGGCAGACCCAGTCGCCGCCGTTGACCGAAAACTTCATCGAGATTCCCATCATGGATCACGAAGCCTATGACTACGAGTGGCTGGAAGCCCAGCAACGGAAAGAGGTAGCCAGTGTCGGATAGCACTGCCATCGCG
>JASHVU010000471.1 GCA_030044455.1 Acidobacteriaceae bacterium
GAAGTCCTTCCTGCGGCCGTGAGCTGATAGTACTTACGGGGCGGGCGCTGCTCGCGATCGGCAATCGCCTGCCGCTCCCAGCGAGAACGTATGAGCTGATCTTCTTCCATCCGACGCATGGCCGGATAGATGGTGCCGCTTGGCAGACCTGTCATGTGCATGATCGAAAGGCCGTAGACAAATCCGGCATCGATTGCGTGGAGGATGAGCGCGGTGATGTGGGTTAGTCGGGGCTCCCTGGGCATGATTCAGTATAACCTATGTAGATTTCTACTTGACAAAGCAGCCGGCTTTGGTATACCGATATCTACATAGGGTACTGGAGAAAACTGGATGAATACAACAATGCTCTACAGGATTGGAAGCTTACTGCTCTTTGTGGCAGCTGCAGGGAATACGTATGGGCTTTTCGTTTTCTGGCACGTTGCCGGGCCCATGCCTCCGGTGCGTTTCCCATTGGGTCATGCCGGCTTTTCCTATGCGCAGGTCGCTCTCGGATACCAAGTGTTCGGTTCTTTGTGTGTGCTGTTCGGGGCATATCTGGCCTGGCATCTGGGAACTCTGGCACGAACAACGCCTCAGGCCATTGGCGCATTGGGATGGATCCTGTTCGTGTATCAGCTGGTCGGGTTCTGCATCAGCTTGATATTCCTCTCTGGATTCGTAAGGATTCTTTGGGCTCTCATTGCCATCTGCATTGGCTGGGCGAGTTGGCTGGCAACCGGCGCGCGCTCAAAGCTGGCCGAGGGAAAGTGAACCGATCGCAAACCGAACTCCAGAAGAATTGCCATGGCTGATCTTGACCTGCTTCCCGAGCCCGAACCCCGCAGCCCCGTTCCGGATTTGGCTGTTCGTGTCGGAGTTGCGACTCTCTTCTTCGTCCTCGGTCTCGATAAATTCCCTTCGAGCCCGAGCTCACATTGGGTGGTGGTGTTCGAGCAAATCCATGCCGGACAATGGTTCCGCTATTTCACCGGGGTGGTCGAATGCGTTGCTGCTCTGTTGGTCTTGATCCCGCGCGCAGCGCTTGTTGGACTCATTCTGTTGTGCTGCACGCTGCTTTGCGCGAGTTTGATCGTCGCATTTGTAGTTCACAAGCCTGACGAAGCCACCTTTCCCGGCTTCCTGTTCCTGGTGCTCGCAGCGATCACATGGACTCGCGGGCGGCGCAAGGTCAAAGCCTGATGGCAGCTCCACGCCAAAGTACCATTCCAAACAGATTCGCTCTAGTCGATCTGCGCTCCGACTTTCAATATGTCTCAACGAGCGCAACTCGCCTCATCGCTCCTCGAGAATCGGATCAGGCCCGCAAGGCTGACAAGCGTCGAAAAGCATGCCGAACAGCAATCACGACCTTCTGGCAGCGCCGACCCTCGAGTCAGGCCAGAAAGGACGCAGTAATTCTGAAAATGCCGCAATAGATCAATCTGTCCCAATCAGCTCACACCCTGCCTCGCCTTCTCCTTCCCTGGTTCCCTCGTTTCTTCGTCCCCTGGTTTGCGTGTAATTTCCCCTTCCTGCGCTACATTCAATTCAGGGCAGAGAATCCTCGGGAAAACGGTAGCCCCGAATCGCTCGCTGACCATGAGCCGGCGATTCCGAAATGCAGCAGTTTCCTTGCGATTTCGCACTGCGGTGCACGCAAACGCCGAACCTTTCGTTTCATAGAGTTGTATCGAAGGAGACACAAAAAATGGCGCGTAACCCGTTTGTTCTTCCATACCTGGCCGCACCACGTTGATAGGAATGCGTTTAGAGTGAGACTTTTCACTAACAGCATGAAAACAATCAAGTTATTTTCAGGGAATATTGGGGGGGTAGACCCATGCCATCGCCGTCGAGCTAACCAGCAGCAAACCCGGGCCGGAAGCTAGAGGCGAATGCATTTTCTGAGTAGCTGTAGCCAGAAACCGAGTGGCTGAGTCAACGCGACCACCAGGGAGCGGCGACCTTGGGAAGAAACGGAAAGGACACAGTAACTCAGAAAATGCCGTAGAGCCTCGTCATTCACTCGACCAGCACAATCGGCGCGCGCCAGTAATTCGCCTTCTGCGTTGCCGGATCAAGGATGGTCACCTGGCACTCGTAGGGGCCGGGCTCCAGGCCCTTCACACCGAGATCGAAGGTCAGCGGCATGGTGCCAAGACGGCTGGCGGTCGAAGGCGCAATGGCCATGGGCGAAGTTTCATAGACCTTGTTATCGCCCTTGTAGAGGCTCACAAACGCAAACAACGGCGGATTGCCCGGTGACGGCGTCTGTTTGTACGCCTGGAAGTAAACGTAAATGTCGCGCGTGGTCGAGAACACGCGCGTCACGCTGGGTATCAGTTTCTTGTTGTCTGCAACCAGCGGATTGACCGCGTCGGCTTTGATGCGATCCTTGGCCTTGGCTGCGTCGTAGAGCGCCTGGTTCAATTCAACACGTTGGCTGCCCAGCACCACCGCGCTGATGGGAACACGCTTTTCTTCTTTGTTGAGATTCGGAATGGTAAATGTGGTTTCAAAGGTGCCGATGCGCCCGGTTTCGTCGTCGCGCGCCAGGAACTTGATCTGGTATCGGCCGGGCAGCAACGTAAATCCCGTATCGTACTCGATCGGCCGGCGAGCCAGCTCCGCCGCCGTCGCGTCACTGAGCTTGATGTTCACGTCGTCGCGCACATTCGACACGGTGGTGCCGCCGACAACGTCTTTCACCTCGCCAACGAAGTCGATGAGCGTATGTTCGTAACCGCCCTTCTTGGCCAGCGCCAGCTCGCGGCCTGGAATCTTGACGATGATGGGAACGAAGTACTCGGCGCGATTGAGCTGGAAGTAGTCGATCTCCATGGCAATGGTGAGATCGGTGATCGGATCCTCGAGCATGAGCGCATCTTCAAGCTGGCGCTCCTTGTCCACCGCCGTGAACTTCGTAAAGTCCTTGTCGGCGTAGTATCCCTGGCGGTAATTCAGATCGGCGCCGGCATTCGAGGCCAGCGCGATCTTGATGCGGCGGAAGCGCCCATTCTTGGCCGTGTTTGAAGAGTAGTAGCCCAGAACGTAGTAATCCGAGACCGCGTTCTGAGCATCCACAATGCCGCGATCGAGATCGTTGTTATCCAGGAATGCCTTGCCGCCGGTGTCGCCGGCCAGCGCATAGAGCGTGTCCTGCGACATGTGGAGATTGTCGCTCACCGCCTGCGCTGCGGCTCCGGTGTACATGCCCTGGTTGCCTTGCGAGCCCACGGTGGCGTCGCCCAAAGGCGCCTCGGCAACCAGGCCGCGCGCGTCGATGGTCCAGAAAGTCACGCCCGAGCGGATGGCTTCGTCGACGGTTGCATGCAGTTGCGCCTGATTGTCGATCCCGTTTAACCGCATGCCGCCGGCAAAGTAAATGAGCGACTTCTTCTCACTCACCCGGCCCAGCATGTGCGCCGCAGTTTGCAGTGCCGAAAGCTGACGATCGGTGTTGAAGACATTGAACTCGCTGTCGTCCTGGCCGAAGGCCGCACCGGTGTCGGAGCTGCTCGAGTCGTCGGTGGTGTCAGCGAATCCCTGTCCCTCGCCCACCGCCATCGTCTCAAGAATACTCAGCAGCCGGTTACGGTCGGTGGTGAAGTCCTGCAGAATGTCGACGCCTCCGCCCTCAAAGCGAAGGATGGACACCATGTCGACAGATGTAAGCTGCGTGCGAACGAACTGCTCTGCCGCGTTGAGCGCACGGATTTGGTCAGGCGGATACATGCCGACCATGTCGAAATAAAGCGCGATCAGCCTGCGATTCTTGTACTTTGGACTGCCCATCGCTTCCGGCGCAATTTGGGTTCGCGCCAGGCGGTTGTAGATGTGCACATCTTCAGTTTTGCGCGTCGATGCCGGCAGCACCTTGGCGTCCGTAGTCAGGTCCTCAGGCTCGCAGTAGCGAACTTCCTGGGCCACGCCGTCTTCGGTGACTTGAAAGTCCTTCGCCGTAAGACCGGGAATGAAATGGCCCTGCTTGTCTTTGACCACCACAGCCTCGACCACAAGTTGCGACTGAACGCTGAGCGTATAGCCCTGGTCGGTTCCTGCAACCTTGTTCTGGCCAACCTGCTGAGCGGCCGCAAACATGCATGCAGCGCAAAGAAGCGGAATGAGCGGTAGCGATCTCGACATCAGAACCTCACCCGCAGCTCGGTAGAAACCGAACGCATTCCGTTTGCCGCTGTCGGGCGGCCGAAGAGATCGGCATTGGCAAGGCTGGCATCGTCCCATGCCGTATTCCACGCGCTGAACTCAGCATGGTTGAGTACATTGTTGGCGCTGATGGTGAGACGTCTGCCGATGATTCCGTTACTTTGTGCCGCATGCGCCTTCGCGCTCGCTCAACAGGTCGGCCAAAATAAATCCGGCGCCGACCAGGGTTACATCGTCAGCGTTCAGTCGCAGTTGGTCGTCGAAGCGGTGGTGGTCAAAGACAAGCAGGGCCATTTCATTCCCGGCCTCACGGCGAAGGACTTTGTGGTCACCGAAGACGGTGCGCCCCAGGAAGTACGCTACTGCGAGCACGAGG
>JASHVU010000472.1 GCA_030044455.1 Acidobacteriaceae bacterium
AAGTTCAATCCTGCAACAGACAGCATCGCGGAAGCTGAGCTCTTGCCCCTCGATCGATACATGCTGGCCAAGACGCGCGATCTCGCCGAAAAGATTCTCGGCTGGTACGAGGCATATGAGTTTCATCGCGTTTACCAGGCGGTGAACGAATTCGCCATCGTGGATCTGAGTGCGTTTTATCTTGATGTGCTCAAGGACCGCATGTACACCTTCGCGCCCACGAGCCACGAGCGGCGTTCCGCGCAAACAGTTCTGTGGCGTGTGACAGAAGCTCTGGTGCGTTTGGTGGCTCCAATCATGAGTTTCACCGCCGATGAGGTGTGGGAGTATCTGCCCAAGGTGGAAGGCCGCGAAGCCAGCGTGCATCTGGCGCTGTTTCCCAAGCCGGAAGAAATTTTTGCGGAAGATCCCGCGCCGGTGATCGAGGAGTGGAAACAGCTTTTCGGGTTGCGTGAGGAAGTATTCAGTGCAATTGAGGTCGAGCGCAAGCAGGGCAAGATTGGCAAAGGACTCGACGCTACTGTGAAAATTCTGGCAATACAGTCTGACGTCGAGTTCCTCTCCAAGTTTTCGAAGTCAGATTTACAGGAATTCTTCAACATCTCTCACGTCCTTGTTTTAGGCGCAAAAGGCGTTGAAGAAGGCGGCGAGCCAGTGCAAAAATCGACAGCGTCAGCCGATCCGGCGCAGGGCGCAAAGTGTAATCGTTGCTGGCGCTATGTCGACGACACCGCGGACTACGGCATCTGGCACGATGTCTGCGACCGCTGCCAATCCGCACTCAAAGAGATGGGCATCGATCCACCGCAAGCCGAATTAGAGGAGCAAGCCCAGTGAATGCGGATCGATGGCCGAATCAAAGACCCTTGCACCGCCCCCACGGGGCTGGCGAATCAAAAGGGATGCCCACCCAGGGTTCCGCTTCGACCACCCCAACGAATCAAAATCATTCGTTGGGGACCCCGGCTGCGCTCCACCCTGGGCTAACTTCTGCGCTCCCTACGGGAGCGGATAAATGCATCAATTCGATTCACGATGCGCTGGAGGCAAACGCGTGACCTTTGCCGCACCGCGCCGACTTCCCTGGCTTCTGCTCATCTCCGCGCTGGTCTTTGTCGCCGACCGCCTGACCAAGACCTGGGTCGTCGCTCACATTCCCATCGGCGATGCCATCCCGGTCTTCGATCACGTACTGCGCATCTCGCATTGGACCAATGAGGGCGCGGCATTCTCGATGTTTGCCGGATGGGCGTCGCCCCACTCCGTCAATCACACTCTCACCGCCGTCAACTTCCTGGTGGCCGGCGGTGTTCTGGCTGTTCTTATCTTCCTCGGCAATCGCATCACTCTGGTCACCATTGCGCTGGCCCTCATTCTGGGCGGCGCAATTGGGAATGTGCATGACCGCATCGCCTACGGCGCGGTCGTCGACTTCATCGAGGTGCACATCTTCACTTATCACTGGCCCGACTTCAACGTGGCCGATAGCTCCATTGTTACTGGCGCGTGCCTGCTCTTTTTCGACTCGCTGCGGCCGCACAAAAAAACTGATGCTTGAGCATGGCGCGTCTTGCCCCACCCGCGCCATCCTTCTATACTTGCCCGCGCATACCCGAGACAGCCAGACACGTCTCCTGTCTCCGTTTGCTCCTGCAGGCCGCGTCCGGTTTTTCTTCGCGTGCGTCAGCAGGGGCAGCCGGGCAAACAATCCCTTGAGGAGAAAAACCGAAGATGAAGTCAGGTGCAATCGTTTTTTGCTCGATGCTGGCCTTCGCTGCAAATGCTTTGGCGCAAATTGATACGTCAGACCCAGTGGTCGCGTCCTCTAAAGTTGCAGTTGTCGATACTGAGGCGGGCAAGGTTCAAGGGTTCATTCACCACGGAATCTACACCTACCGGGGTGTTCCCTATGCCAAGGGGGAGCGCTTCATGCCGCCGGTGAAACTCGACCCCTGGGAAGGCGTGCGTACTGCGCTGACTTACGGATACATCTGTCCTGAAGTGCAGATGCCGCAGCTCAACGACGTTGCGGAGTTCCTGATTCCGCATCGCGTGTGGGTGACGAGCGACAACTGCCAGAACCTGAACATCTGGACGCCCGGGATCAACGACGGAAAGAAACGTCCGGTGATGGTCTGGTTCCATGGCGGCGGATACACCAACGGCTCCTCGATTGAGCAATTGGTCTACGACGGGGAAAACCTGGCGAGAAAAGGCGACGTGGTTGTGGTTACGGTCAACCATCGGCTTAACGTGATGGGATTTCTCGATCTCTCGGCCTATGGACCCCAGTACAAGTATTCAGGCAACGTGGGCATCATGGACCTGGTTGCCTCGCTGCAGTGGGTGAAAGCAAACATCGCTAACTTCGGCGGCGATCCTGACAATGTAACCATCTTTGGACAGTCGGGCGGCGGCGGCAAGGTGAACACGCTGATGACTGCACCGGCGGCCAAAGGTCTGTTCCAGAAAGCCATTGTCGAGAGCGGCGCAATTCGGGGAACGGGTATGACGCTGATGGATCAGAAGACCAGCCGTCGTATCGCCGAACTCACGCTCGAGAACCTTCACCTGGACGCTTCGCAGATTGACGAGTTGCAGAAGCTGCCGTATGAGCAAATCAACGAGGCCGGCCAGAAGGCCCTGCAAACGGCTGCGCAGGAGTCGGGGCACAAAGGTCTGTTTGGTCCCGGCTACTCATGGTCGCCAGTCGTTGACGGCGACTACATTCCCGCCGATCCTTTCAGCGACGGGGCGCCGGCGCAATCGAAGGACATCCCGTTGATGATCGGCACCACGCTCAACGAGTTTCCCGCCCTCCGCATGAATCCCAAGCTGCATGGCGCAGACGACTGGACTTTTGACCAGTTGAAGAGTTACTTCCACGATCAGTATGGAGATAAAGCTGACGACGTGATCGCAGCCTACAAAAAGGCCTATCCTGCGATGAAATACTCCGACTGGCTGCACGTCGACAGCATGATGCGTCCCGGCGCCATCATCGAGGCTGAACGCAAATCGGATCAACAGGGGGCTCCGGTTTACAACTATCTGTTCGCCTGGCAGTCGCCGGTTCTCGACGGCATAAGCCGCGCGTCTCACTGCGCTGAGATTCCGTTCGTGTTTGACAACATCGCCATCGGCGAACAAAGTACCGGCGGCGGAAAGGACGCTTATTCGCTCGCCGACAAGGTAAGCCAGGCCTGGATCAATTTTGCGCGCAGCGGAAACCCTAATCATCCCGGCCTGCCGAATTGGCCTGCTTATACGCGTGAAAACGGCGCAACCATGATCTTCGATAATCAGAGCGAAGTTCGCTACAACCACGACAAGGAGTTGATGAAGCTGCTGCATCCCGAGCTGAACTTTTAGAAAGGGTGTGCCGGCAGCGCGTAAAAGCCTGGCGAGTGCTTTCTTTTCCATCTTTGTGCGCACTCTAAAAAATTGACGCGTGAGCCCCGACCTGCCGGCATCATTGCCGTCTCGGTCGGCACCCACGCGTCCTTTTTGACTACGTCTTCAGACCTACGCGTTGCTTACCTCTTGTGCGAAGTCTGCCGTTGCACCATCTTTTGAGTCTGTTGCTGGTGCTGCTGCTCCAGCTTCTGGGTCTGCTGCTGATGTTTCTGTTCCATTTGCTGGGTCTTCTGCGGAGTATAGTTGCGCTGCTTCGCCTGCTGGTCTTCCTGCTGCTGGCGCTGGGCCAACTGCTGGTGTTCCTGGTTCTGCTTTGTGGCCAGCTGTTGCTGCTGTTGCTGGTATTTCCGGTCCAGATCAGGATTGCCGGTGCTGGGCACCTGCGCTGGCTGGTGCTCCGGCAATTCGCTGGCGTGCACCGGATTGGCAGGATGCGCCGCTTCTCCACCTGGGGCTGCACGCTCGGCTGGAGGAGCATGATATTCTCCGCCCGCCTCTCTGGCCTGAACAACACCGCCGCCTGAAAACTCGCCTGCGCGCGACGTCGCTGCGATCGCCGGCCGGCCCTGGTTGACCGAAGCGCGAAGCTGCGGATTGCCGTGTGCTGCCTCCACCTGCCGGGTTTGATCGGCAACCGGAGCAATATGCCGCTCGCTGGCATAAGACTCCTCTTGCGGAGTGGGCCGCCTGTCTATGCCACCCTGGCCGCCGTTGAAGCTTATGTGGTTATTGATGATGGTTGTGTTGTGGATGATCGTATCGTCGCGGTAGACGTTATGAAAACCACCGCCGACGCGCCACACAGCCGTGTTGTAGAAGAAATGCCCGCCCTGCCAGCGACCGCCCCAGAATCCGTCTCCGTAGTAGCCGAATCCGTAGTTGATGCCGCCATAGAAGCCCACGTGCGGCCCCCAGTAGCCCTCATGCCAGAAGTAGCCGCCATCCCCCCAGCCCCACCATCCGGGCGTCCACAGGAAACCGGGCTCGGGAGCGAGAACCCAGGTGCCGGGCACCCAGTAGTAGCCGTCATCGGCATCCCAGGCCCAGTAGCCGGGCGTCCAGAAGTAGCCGTCTCCCGGGCAAACCGGTAGATCGTAAACAGGCAGCGCCGGCGGACCGAAACCAACGTGGATGCCGACGAACCACTGTGCGGACGCCGGTTTGGCCGACTGCAACATCAGCGGCACCACCAACGCCAGAAGCAGAAAGCGCAAAGTCTTTTTCATAGTGTCGTTACTCCTTACTCGATTACGAGTGAGTTGCAATTCAAATCCAAGCCGTAACAAAAAAGGGCGCGTGATTCTCCGCATCATTTTCTTGAGCTGCGGCGGGGAATCGCTTGCCGCTCTAAATCTACAAGGCAAAAGAGGAACAAGCCGGTTCGATGCATGGGTTTTCGGGCGGGTTGTCGTTCCGGCTTTTCGCGTCCCGCCACCCGGCTGGCATTCTACCGCAATAAACCCGGCCCCGTGCACAAGAGTTGCGCTGCGGTTTCAAGGGGTATCTGCCTCAAACTGTGGACCATCTCAGGTCAGTCTCTGCACACGAATCCGCACCTGCACAACAAACGCCACCAATTTACACCATTGCCTCCGTTCCAGTCGCGTTCCATTCCCGGCTATACTGGTTTGTCCCGGCCGCACAATCGATTTTCGAACTTCTGAGGATACTCACATCCGGGCCAGCGGGAAAAAGAAGCCACGATGAAGATATATGCAGCCTTCGCGCTAATCCTGCTTGTGCCGGCCTTTGCAATCAGCCAGTCGAGCACAGCCGCCACGACCTCAGATTTTGACGATTCCGCCCTGGCCGTTCCTGTGCCGGTAGACCAGCAACCGAGTAAAGAAGACCTCAACAGGCTCTTTGAAGTGATGCACCTGCGCGAACAGATTCAGAGGCAGCTGCAAATGATGCCGCAGATGATTCAACAACAAATGCGGCAGCAATGGAAGCAGATAAGCGCAAAATACGGCAGCCAACTCACACCCGATCAGCAGGCAGGACTCGAAAAAGTGATGCAAAAATACATGAACAAGGCATTCAGCGTGTACAACGTCGACCAGATGATTGCCGATATGATCCCCATTTATCAGCGGCACTTCACGAGGGACGACATAAAGTCGCTGACCGAGTTCTACGGCACTCCTTCAGGCCAGCGCATGCTGGCCGTGCAACCCGTCATCATGAAGGAATACATGCCAATCGTGATGAAGCATGTGCAGGAAAGCACCGCTCAACTCACCGATGAGCTTGAGAATGACATGGCTGCCTATATGAAATCGATCGCACCCGCAGGCGGGTCCAATTCGAAATAGCGGGCGCGGCCACAGGGTTGCGCAAACGACTGCATCTTCCACCTCAATTCAATATGTGACAATCGAATGAAAGGACGTGCTCACGCCCGCCCGACAGGCCCCAATCGTCCAGTGAATTTATGGCGATGTCCCTTGCCAGGCGAATTGCGGCTGCGTCGCCGAACTCCAATAAGGATTTCCATGGAAAACTTCCGCAGCTCTCCCTTTATGCGCGCGAATTTTTTGCGCGCGGCTCTCGTATTTTCCGCCGTTCTTGCCCTGTATTCACTGATCTCTCCTTTTACTGCCGATGCGCAGCGGCTGCCCACCACCGTTGTGCCCACGCACTACAAACTCACGCTCAGTCCCGACCTGAAAGCCGCAACTTTCACCGGCGTCGAGCAGATCGATGTGGAGATTACCCAACCGACAAGTTCTATCACGCTCAACTCCATTGAGATCGCTTTCCAGTCGGTCACCATCGACGCCGTCGGCGCACAGCAAACTGCCGCCATATCGCTCGACGATGACAAACAACAGGCGACGTTTGCTTTTCCGCAAACCCTTCCCGCGGGTAAGGCCACCCTGATCATTCACTACACCGGCCTCCTCAACAATGAACTGCGCGGTTTCTATCTTTCAAAAACCGCTCGCCGCAACTACGCGGTCACGCAGTTCGAGGCCACCGATGCGCGCCGCGCCTTTCCCTGTTTCGACGAGCCTGCATTCAAGGCCACCTTCGATGTATCGCTGGTCATCGATGCCGGCGACACGGCCATCTCAAACACCGCCATCGCATCCGATACTCCCGGTCCCGGCGAGGGCAAGCACACACTCACCTTCGGCACCACTCCGAAGATGAGCACTTATCTGGTCGCGTTCCTGGTTGGCGACTTCCAGTGCTCGAGCGGCACTCAGGACGGCGTCGCCATTCGCGTCTGCTCCACGCCCGACAAGGTCGCGCTCACCGCCTATGGCGTGGATATTGCCAAATACGTACTGCACTACTACAACAATTATTTCGGAATTCCCTATCCGCTCAAGAAACTCGACCTCATCGGCCTGCCCGACTTCGAAGCGGGCGCCATGGAGAACTTCGGCGCCATCACTTATCGCGAAACCGATCTGCTCATCGATCCCAAGACCGCATCGTTGAATGCAAAAGAAAGCGTTGCGCTGGTCATCGCTCACGAGATGGCGCACCAGTGGTTCGGCGACCTCGTGACCATGGAATGGTGGGACAACATCTGGCTCAACGAGGGTTTCGCCACATGGATGGAGAACAAGCCGGTGGCTCAAATGCATCCCGAGTGGCATATTCCGCAGACGGTTGCCGTCGACGAGCAGCAAACTCTCAACCTGGATGCGCAGCCCACCACGCGCGCTATCCGCGCCAAGGCCGAAACGCCTGACGAAATCAACGAGATGTTCGACGGAATCGCCTACGGAAAGGCCAGCGACGTGCTGCTCACCGTTGAAAACTACCTCGGCTCTGAAACCTTCCGCAAAGGCGTGCATGCGTATCTCTCGGCGCATCTCTACTCGAACGCCACGGCTGAGGACTTCTGGAGTGCGCAGACGCGGGTTAGCGGCAAGCCTGTTGACAAGATCATGGACTCGCTCATCACCCAGCAGGGCGAGCCGATTCTCAAATTCGGCGCGCCGGCCAACGGCAACGTCGAAGTCTCGCAGAGCCGCTTCTTCCTCAACTCAGGCGCGAAAGTAAATCCAGCGCAAAAGTGGACCCTGCCGGTCTGCTTCAAGACCGAAGCGGGGAACCCCTGTGACCTGCTGACGCCCGAAAAACCGAGCCTCACATTGCCAGAGAGCCCACTCTTCTTTGCCAACGCGGGCGGCGTCGGATACTATCGCAGCGCCTATGGGCCAAAGCAGTCCGCAGCCATTATTGCCGGCATCGAAACCGAATTGACGCCCACCGAGCGCATCAGCTTTACCGGCGACGAGTGGGCCCAGGTGCATTCCGGCGCTGCTTCGGTCGGCGATTACCTCGAACTCGTTGCCCGGCTCAGCAAAGATCCGAATGCCAATGTCGTCTCCAACGCCGTCGATGGCTTTGTCGCCGCGTACGAGCAATTGGCCGTAACGCCTGAAGAGCGCGCCGGACTGTCAGCGTGGATCGACCGCACTTTTACTCCGGTCTATCTCAAACTCGGTCCGCCCTCGAGCCAGGATGACGACAACAAACGCGCGCTTCGCGCCCAGATGCTTTACCTCATCGGCAGGTACGGCGCCTCACCCACCGTGGTCGCGCGGGCGCGCAAAATCACAGATCAGTACTTCACTGACCGGGCGTCAGTGGACCCCACGCTGGCCGAGGCCGCGCTCACTGTGGCCGCGCGCAACGGAGACACCGCGCTTTTCGACAAGCTGCAGCTAG
>JASHVU010000473.1 GCA_030044455.1 Acidobacteriaceae bacterium
TGAACGAGCACCTGGCCGCTTGCAGAAAAGGTAACGCTGAGTACCACGTCGCCCTCGACTCTCAACTGGCGCGCTTCGGTGGGATACCGCACGGGCGGCTTCGAGATCACTTCGACGCTTGTGGATTGGGGCTCTGAGAAGGCGACCACCGGGCCGGCCGAGACTGGCGCATAACCGGGTAATCCGACCGATCCGACCCTGCCTGAGACCACTCCGCCACCACCGCCCGTGGCGAAGCGCGTGGAGTCGCCGAAGCCAGCGGATTTGACCACACCGTGAGGCGCGACGGCTGGGCCTCGCGTGTCGCCGTAAGGATTGCCAAGCGCGGCGACGTTGGCGGGACGCATGGCATTGCGATTGGGAGTGACCCCGAACGTGTCGCCGAGATGGACCGGCTTGACGACGGGATGAACTAACTTGTTCTGTGCGGGCATGGCCGCTGCGAACGTCGGTCTGGCTCGCCGCACTGGCGACGGCTTGATATGAGGAGCCGTGAGTTTCGCCTCGGTGTGAATCGGACTGGGTTTCGGCGGGTGCAAGCGGGGCGCAGACGGATGCAGATGCACGGTTTTCATGTGAGGCGGCACGATCGGAGTTATCAGTTCTGTTACTTCGTAATGCTGCTCGATCACTTTCGGCGCCATCATGCTGATTGCAACGCATATCGAGAGAATGACGGCGTTGACGGCAAAACTTATCACGAAAGACTGCCGGCGGGTCTCGTGCCGGGGCAGAAGTCCAAGCATTATCTGATCGGGAGAGTCGGTCATGTCTTGAATTCCTCGCGACCGTCGCAACGATGTTGGCGCGGCGGTGCAGTCAGCCTTGGCAAACCGGGTGAAACGGGGTCGTCACCAAGACAGGAACGTGAAGCATGACACAGTACAGGAGATTCTTAATCAGCGATTCATGGGCACGAACGGTGCAGGTTCTCCTGCTCAAGAGTTAGATGCAGGATCGGTGCGTCGAAGCCAAACGTAGTATACATCAGCGGTGGCCGGGAGTTTGGGCTCGACCCGTGGCTGCACGGGCCGTTGGGAACGCGAAAGAACTTCGTTTTCGATTGCGAATAGTCCACCGTTCAAAGGGCAGAAAAAGAAATCGCCTCCGAAGGAAAACTTCGCTTCGGAGGCGCTTGTATGATCACAAGATAATAATGGGAACCAGTAGCCGGCACTGGAGGTCGGTAGCACGCAGCTACTGGTGTTCCCTGCACAAAACGAAGCTAGCCGCGGCTTCCCCTTTCCACTGCTGCCTCGTGTCGCCCGGCTCAAAGAGGGCTTTCTTGCCCGCCCTCCGAACCATGTTGACAATTGGAGTGTCTCCGATGTGACAGAGCCGGGCCGTGACGACGGTCACACAAGTTTTTCACATAGGAAATACTCCCAAAATGACAGTGAAAACTTGGGGGCAAGGTTCCGGTCAGCGCGTCCAAATGCGAACCGGCTCCGGGCGCACGAGACAGGCCGATTGGGACTGATTGACAAAGCGCGGCTGCGGCTCGACAATCGGAGTTTCAGCTTTTTGATGAAAGAAAGAAACTTCTTGTCTGCCTTATTGAATACCCAACTCGGCACGGTCCCCTTGCTGGGCCGCGGCAAAGTTCGCGATCTCTATGCAGTGGACGGCGCACTCCTGCTTGTTGCAACCGACAGAATTTCGGCATTCGATCATGTCCTGGGCTCAGGAATCCCGGGCAAGGGCAAGATTCTCACGCAGATTTCCCTGTTCTGGTTTGAGCTGCTCGCCGACATTGTTCCCAACCACCTGATCACAGCGGATGTTCACGAGTATCCGGCCGAATTAAAGCCCTTTGCCGACCAGCTCGAAGGCCGCTCGATGCTGGTGAAGAAGGCCGGGATGTTCCCGGTGGAGTGCGTGGCGCGCGGATACCTGGCCGGCTCCGGCTGGAAGGAGTACTGCTCCTTCGGAACGGTTTGCGGGATATCCTTGCCCGAAGGGCTGCAGGATGGCTCGCGGCTGCCAGAGACCCTGTTTACGCCAGCAACCAAGAGCAGGGATGGGATGCACGACATAAACATCTCCTATGAGGAGACCGAGGCGATTGTGGGGCCCGAAGACGCAGCCGAGCTGCGGCGTCTGACGCTGGCGATTTACAAAAGAGCTGCAGGTCATGCCGAGTCGCGGGGCATCATCCTGGCAGACACAAAATTTGAGTTCGGTAGAACGGGTCAAGGCATTATCCTTGCCGATGAGGTATTGACGCCGGACTCTTCGCGGTTCTGGGAGGGCGCAGCCTGGAAGCCAGGTGGCCCCCAGCCTTCCTTTGACAAGCAATACGTGCGCGATTACCTGGAATCAATTCATTGGAACAAGCAGGCGCCGGCTCCCAGCCTACCCCCGGAGGTGGTGGAGCGCACCCAGCAAAAGTACGTTGAGGCGTACCGCCGCTTGACCGGACAAAGCATCGAAGTTTAGAGCGGAGAGTGAGATATACATGACGTGGATCGACTGGGCCATTGTTGTGGTTTTACTGGGGGCGACGATCGGAGGACTGGCGCAGGGATTCCTGCGCACCGCCTGCTCATTGATAGGCTTATTTCTTGGGCTCTCAATAGCATCATGGAATTATCCCGTTGTAGCGAACACACTGCTGCCGCTGATTCACAGTGAGGCAACGGCAAACATCGTGGGCTTCATCGTGATCGCGGTGTTGATAATGGTGGTATGCAACGTGTTGGGAAACCTACTGGCCAAGACGATGGAGTGGATGGGTCTTGGCTGCGTGGACATGATTCTTGGCGCGTTGGCGGGATTTGTGCAGGGCTTCGTGCTGGTCACGTTATTCCTTATGGGGGTGGTAGCGTTCTTCCCGAAAACTGATTGGCTGGCCGGCGCCAGGCTGCCACCAATGTTTTTCGGGGCCTGCCACCTGAGCACCCACATAACACCTTCGGAGCTGGGTGACAAGGTGACCGAAGGCATCAGAACGCTGGAACTTGAAACGAAGTCGTTGCTTCGACAGAAGAACGGTGTATCTTGATTGAATGTTATTTTTTTGGTTCCGGAAGGGCGAAATAATCCTGACGGGACGGGCAAGAGGGTGATGTGAGAAAAGAACTGGACAGCCTGGTGACACAAATGCACTCCAGCGGCGTTCCCTACGAGGAGGCCGTGCGCGAATTCAAGAGGCAGTATCTTCGCGAAGTTCTGGTGGCGCACCGGGGAAACCAGTGTAAGGCGGCCGAAGAGCTTGGGATGCACCGCAATACGCTGAGCCGCGCCATGGCCGATCTGGGCCTGGAACTGGCCGAAGTGCGTGCGGGACTCAAGCGTCCGCCGCGTTCGGAGCGTCCATTATTCAGCGCATTCCGGCAGGGCTATCGCTGAGCCTAAAGCGAGGACGACAAAACCCGCGAAACCTGATGAAATTGGTTTTGAGCCTGCGCAACGGCGTGCGGCCGGGAGTGGCTTTGTCCTCCACCCCTATAGATCTGCGGTTTGCGAGGGTATCTTGACATTCATGGTGGACGCGGCAGAAAAGCGAGAAGCGCGCGTTTATATCGAGCCCGGATTTGAATGGGATGGGCAGGATGCCTACCTTTTCGACATTGACGGCACGCTGCTGCGGAGCCGCGACCGTGTGCACGTTGAATCGTTCGCTTCGAGTGTGGCGCGAGTGACGGGATTCGAAGTGACGCTGGCCGGGATTCTGTTGCACGGCGCCACCGACACAGCGATTCTGCGCGAGGCATGCCGCCAGGCAGGTGTGCCGGCCGGCGTGCTGGAGGCGCGCATCGAGGCCATTCTTGAAGCGATGCGAATCAGTGTGGCTGAGCGGCGCCATGAGCTTGACCTCATTCGAATGCCAGGCGTGGAAGAGGCGCTCAAGCACTTGGCGCGCAAGGGCGCGGCGCTGGGCGTGGCGACCGGCAATCTCGAAATGATTGGCTGGATCAAGATTGAACAGGCGGGATTGCGAGAATGGTTCCGGTTCGGAGGATTCAGCGATCACTTTCCTGTCCGCGCGGAGCTCATCGCTCAGGCAGCGGCGAAGGCGCGCGAGCTGACAGGAAAGACGAATATTTGCGTGGTAGGCGATACGCCGCGCGATATTGAAGCGGCGCGAGCGAATTTTCTCTCAGTAATTGCAGTGGCAACGGGACATTACAGCTTCGATGAGCTGGTGAAGCTTCAGCCCGAGGCGTGCGCGACGTCGCTGTCAGATTTGCTCAATTGCGCGCGGGGCGAGCTTTGAAACTCGCTTTCAGTCGAACCGATCAACGACCAAAGCTCGCGAAGCGGCTGGCATTGGCGTGCGGATTCATCGGGCTGTGTCCTTGCATAGTGATGGCGCAAACGAGCGCTGCGCCAGGCCAGGATGCGGCAAACGGGCGAGTCGCCGCCCCCACCCAAAGCGCACCCGCGGGTACGACCAACGCTCTAGGGGCTGCCCAGGCTCAACCATCCCAGACGGAGAATACAAAGCAGCCGAAGGCCAGTGACAAACGTCGCGCTGCGAAGATCTTTCTCGAGGCAGACCAGCTTTTTGTTGACGGTCGATTTGAAGAGGCGATCAAGCGGTACAGGCTGGCTGCCGAACTCGATCCGACCAACAACAACTACAAGCTGTCAATTGAAGTGGCGCAGAGCCACGAAGTGACCGCGCTTATCCGGGCGGCGGCCAAGGCGCGACTGGGGGGCGACGAGGGAACTGCGCGTGCGGACTTGGAGCAGGCGCTCAAACTCGCTCCGGAAAACGCCGAAGTAACGCAGCATCTCTTCGAATTGGGTGACGACGCACTGCGCGGAGAGACGAAGCCGCTTTACGACGATACGGCCAACGACATTGGCGCAGCGCCAACGCTTGCGCCGCTGAAGACGACATTCAGTTTTCATCTGC
>JASHVU010000474.1 GCA_030044455.1 Acidobacteriaceae bacterium
CAATAAATTCACGGTGAATCTTGGACTGCGTTGGGATCTCGAACAGATGCAGCGCGAACAGTTTCTCAGGGAAACCCAATTTAGCCCGACTGTCGTAAATCCTTCGGCCGGCGGCTTGCTCGGTGGAACCGAATACGAAGGGTATGGGACTGGACGTTGCAACTGCCTCTTCGAAAAGTTCTATCCCTGGATGGTTCAACCTCGTGTTGGCGTCAGCTATCAACTGGATGCAAAGACCGTGATCCATGCGGCAACCGGATTTTACTCCGGACCGCAGCTGTTCATGAACGAAGAGATTTACAGCAATCAGGGATTTGGCTTTAACCAGGTGTTTCTCACCAGTCCTGCGTTTGGTCTTCCCGCAGGTCAGCTTTCCAACGGCATACCGTTCTCCCCGGCGGCTATTACTGCAACGGACTTCGACCCGGGCGCATTCCCGAATCCTGGTTCGACCAACTCGCCCCCGAATTTCATTGCTCCAAACAATGGCCGCCCCCCGCGTTTTGTGCAATCAACCGTTGGCGTTGAGCGCGAGATTGTAAACAATCTTACGGTCAATCTATCCTTGATTGACGACCGTGGTGTTTGGCTCAATTCCGACGGGCTGACAAATGATATCAACGAACTCACTCCGTCGATGCTGTCACAGAAATATGGCCTGGACGTTACCAACGCGGCTGATTTTGCCTTGTTGACGGGGTCGATCCAATCTGCTGAATCGAAGGGCTACAGCCTGCCGTACGCCACTTTCCCAGCCACGGCCAGCCTGGCTCAGGCACTGCGGCCGTTTCCGCAGTTCGGGAACATTGGCGACTACTACGAGCATGACGGCAATTGGTGGTACGACGCGCTTCAGGTCAAGGTCACCAAGCGGCTGAGCTACGGTCTGTCGGGCGGCCTCGGTTACTCCTGGTCGAAGAATCTGGGAACTGTGGCCTCAACCAACCAGCCGACCTTTACGACAGCGCAGCCGATACAGGATCCTAGCGCACCTCCCAAGAACGCCAAATCCTTTGAGAATATCGACCAACCGCAGGCGCTCAACTTCTACTTCAACTATGAAGTGCCGAGATTCAGCTTCTCGCAAAACGGCTGGAGGCGCGCAATGCTTTCCGGCTGGACAGCGGACGGCATCTTCCATTACCAGAGCGGTTTTCCGATACAAACTCCGAATTCGACCAGCCCTTTGAATTCGGTGACTTTTGCCAATGGAGTTTGGGCGAATCGCGTTGCGGGCCAGCCGCTCTTCCTGCATAGCCTGAATGTGCATGACCCCAGCTACGCACTCACCAAGGAGTTTCTCAACCCCGCCGCGTGGACAAACCCGGCTCCCGGAACCTACGCCACATCCAAGCCGTTCTACGGGGACTACCGTAACGCCAGACAACCGAACGAGGAGTTGGGCTTCGGCAAGGTCATCCCCATCAAGGAGGACATGAACTTTTCACTACGCGCGGATTTCTTCAATGTCTTCAACCGCTGGGTGTATCCCAACCTGAACAATACGGGAAATCCGTTCCAGACTGCTCAATATGACAGCAACGGAACCATCACCAACGGTTTCGGCTACCTGGGGAACAGCCTCGGCGGAGCCGGTGGAAACTATGCTCCGAGAAGCGGCGAGTTTGTCGCGAGGTTCCAGTTCTAAACGTCAATTCCCCGAAATTCCAACCAACAGGCCAGATGAGTCTATCTGGCCTGTTATCTTTAGTGAAAGTGTTTTTTGCAAATCGCAGGAAGCGCAATCGGCATCCAATGAAGTCGGCAACTACGCGACGTGATTTTGTAACCGGCTTGGCTGCCCTAAGCGCGGGAACTTTGAACTCCAGAGTGTTCTCGCCTGGTAGCATGATCCGACAGTCGCGTGTACCGATCCTGCACAGGAGTCAACTTCACGGCGATGAGCAAAGAGTAGCCGCTTCGAGTCAATCCGCTGACTCGCCAATTCTCTTCGAAAACACAATTGACGCGTCAAAAATACATTTCGTATTGAAGAACAGTGTCAGTCCCCAGCGCTACTCCATAGAGACAATGACTGGCGGCGTCGCAGTTTTCGACTACGACAACGATGGGCTTCTGGATATCTTTTTTACAAACGGGGCAGAAATTCCGTCGTTGAAAAAGAGCGACGCCAGTTTCTCGAACCGGCTCTTCCGCAATAATGGCGACGGATCCTTTACCGATGTTACCGAAAAGGCCGGCTTGACTGGTGTCGGCTATTCAATGGGCGTAGCGGCGGGCGACTACGACAATGACGGATTTGTGGATCTGTATGTGGCCGGATTTGATCGTAATCAACTCTTTCATAACAATGGCGACGGGACATTCACTGATGTGACGGAAAAAGCGGGAGTCAGCGGCCGGGTTCCGGGATTGGGCAAGCCCTGGTCCGTCACCGCAGGTTGGATTGACTATAACAACGATGGATTACTCGATCTGTTTGTTGTGAATTATCTCGACTATTCGATCTCCAAAGCTCATAGTTGCCAGACCGGCAACATCGTTGACTATTGCTCTCCCAATGAATATCGTGGAACGCCTAATATCTTGTATCGAAACAACGGTGACGGCACATTCATTGACGCTTCACAGCAGTCGCGTATTTCCCAATATCCAGGCAAAGGCATGGGCGTTGCTTTTGCTGATTATGATGACGATGGGTTTACCGACATCTTTGTTTCCAACGATACTTTCCCGAATTGTCTGTTGCACAACAATGGCGATGGGACTTTCACCGATGTCGCACTCCTGGCGGGCGTGGCCTACAACGAAAACGGCAAGACTGTTGCGGGAATGGGGACAGACTTCCGCGACATCGACAATGACGGCAAGCCCGATATTTTTCATGCAGCGATGTTTGGCGACAGCTTTCCCCTTTACCGCAATATGGGGAATGGCCAATTTGAAGATGTCACCGACATGACCGGATTGACAGCAATGACAACCCGTTTTACGGCTTGGGGAACCGGAATCTTCGATTTTGATAATGACGGGAACAAGGATATTTTCGCTGCGGCCTCTGCAATTCTCGATAATTCGATGGAGGTAAATCACAAGCCTTACCCGCTTCCCAATTTGCTCTATCGCAATCTCGGAAACCTCGTATTTAAGGATGTGAGCGCACAGATGGGGCCGAGTTTTTCCGCACCCGCCGCTCATCGCGGCGCCGCATTCGGCGATTTAAACAACGATGGGAAGATCGACATTGTGGTAACAGTCCTCAACGGAAAGCCGCAGTTGCTTATGAATCGGACTCCGAATCACAATCATTGGATTATTTTGAAACTCGTTGGGGTGGCTGATAATCGAGATGGGCTGGGAACAAAGGTGAAGATTACCACCGCGAATGGAAGTCAATACAACGAGGCTACAACAGCCGTCGGCTACAATTCGTCCAGCGACAAACGTGTGTACTTCGGATTGGGAAACGCGTCCTTCGTGGACCGGATTGAACTTGCATGGCCTACGGGCGTGAAGCAACTGTTCACAAATGTGAAAGCCGACCAGATCCTGACGATCGTAGAAAGTGGCCCTCCTCAACCCAAAGGCAAGCTTCTATGATGTGGCTTCTCGCCCTCCAACTCGCAACCGCTCCAACGCAACCAGCACTCGCCCCGGCGCCCTACGTAGTTGGGCCAGCGCAACATTACGAAAGTGCAAAGGAAGATTTTGCCCATCAGAGGTTTTCCGACGCTGATAGCGAAGTTAATGCCGCGCTGCGTGAGAGCCCGTACATGGTTCCGGCCCTGGTCCTCAAGGCTCGCCTGGCCATCTTTGCAAAGCGCCCGGATGTCGCCAAGAGCTGTCTCATCACCGCCATTACAGTCGATCCATCTTCAGAAGATGCACAGTTTTATCTCGGGTTGTTGTTCTTCATGCAAAATGATTTTCATTTGGCGCTCTCACCGCTTCAGAAATCCCAGATACTCTCTCCCAAAAACCCCTTGCCCGCGTTCTATCTCGCGATGACTGAGGAAGCTCTTGGAGCTGAAACCAAAGCGTTGGACTTCTTTGAGCAGGCGCAGAATCTCTCTCCGGAAAAATCGCCGCAGAGCGCAGAGATCCTTGTTGCATACGGGAGATTTCTGTTGTCACTGGGCCGCACCGAGGACGGTATTGAAAAAGAGCGACGAGCTATTGAAGCGGACCCGCAATCGCGCGATGCGCGCTATGAATTGGCGAAGGGACTGGATCATCAGGGAGATTTCAAGAATGCCGCACTCGAAGGAGAGCGAGCCCTGATTCTGCCGAAGGGGGACACAGGCGATCCGCAGATTCATTTTCTTCTGGCAGGTCTCTATCGAAAATTGAATCAGCCCGATTTGGCAAAACTCCATATGGAGAAATTCCAAGCTTCTTCGCAGACCCCTCGCCGTTAAATTGTGCCTCGCCAAAGTGCGCCGTGAACAAACCAGGAATGAAACTTCAGCGCAAATTGAATTCAAGAGGCCTTGTTGCATAGGAGATGGAGGCAGACCCTTCGGAGCGGATTAGAGAAAAATGACATATCTGAGGCGCCGAAATTTCCTGGCTTCGATTGCGGCCTGGCTGACAGGCTTCGCAGTGCGGCGTGCCATTCCGCAGGGTCTGCACTCCGGAACGGGCCCGTTTCAAGTCTCACAACCCTCGCCTAGCCTCGCGTCGCGATCGTCCAGCGCACACACACAATCCGATGGCCGAACGGCCGACCACAATCCATCCAATGCCGGATCCTGGTGGTTCACCGATGTCGCTCCGCGCTCCCAGTTTTCCTACCGAACCAACAACGACTTCACGGGCAGGAAATACTTTCCGCAACCCATGTGCGGCGGAGTTGCAGCGATTGACTATAACAATGACGGTTTGATGGACCTATTCTTTACCAACGGCGCCAAGCTGCCGGAATTGGAGAAAAGCTCGCCCGATTATTACAACTGTCTGCTCTGCAACAAGGGCGATGGAACGTTCAAGGACGTGACCGCCAAAGCGGGTCTCAGTGGAGCCAACCTCGGCTACTGTTTCGGAGTTGCCGTGGCCGATTACGACAACGACGGCTACGAAGATCTATTCATCTGTAATGCCGGCAGGAATGCTCTTTACCATAACAACGGTGACGGGACATTTACAGATGTGACCGTCGGTTCCGGACTTGAACACAAACCAGAGAACGTGCTGAGCGTGGGTGCGGCCTGGTTCGACTACGACAACGACGGACTTCTTGACCTGATCGTCACCAATTACACCACCTGGACTCCGCAGACCGATCAGCAATGCTTCAAGGGCGGCAGGATTGAGCAGTATTGCGATCCCAAGGTCTACAAGAACGTCGAATCGAGGCTCTATCGCAATCTTGGCCACGGCCGTTTTGAAGACGTCACCGAAACCAGCGGCATTGGGAAAGCTCAGGGCAAGGGAATGGGCATCTCAATCGCGGACTTCACGGGCGATGGGTTGATGGACATTTTTATCGCAAACGATACCGAGCCCAATTTCCTCTTTATCAACCAGGGCAATGGAAGGTTCAAGGAGAGTAGCCTCGACTATGGCGTGGCCTACAACGAAGAGGGCACTTCCGTATCGGGCATGGGTTCGGACGCTAAGGATTTCGATAATGACGGCAGGGTAGACATTCTCTACAACGATCTGGCCGGGCAGGTCTTTGCTCTTCTCAAGAACGAAGACGGAAGGTCTTTCAGTGAAGCAACCTGGTTGACCAAACTTGGCCCCCTTTCGCGGAATTTCTCCGGATGGAGCATAGGGTTCATCGACTACAACAACGATGGCTGGAAAGACATATACTCCGCAAATGGCGATGTCGACAACCTGACCGAGAATTCCAGGCAACACGACACCATGTTTCAGAATGAAGAAGGCAAGCTTTTCAACGACGTCACAGAGAAGATGGGATCTGATTTCGCATTTGTCGGCTACCAGCGCGGTTCGGCATTTGTCGATCTAAACAATGACGGCTTCATGGACCTGGTGGTGACTTCGCTGGGCCAAAAGCCGCGCATTCTGATGAATAATGCTTTGGTCAAAAACCACTGGATCATGTTCGATTTGCGCGGACACAAAAGCAATCGCGACGGGATTGGCGCCACCATCAAGGTGACCACCGGATCCGGCAGGACGCTCTACAACCACGTGACCACCAGCGTAGGGTTCATGTCGTCAAGCGATCGCCGCGTGCACTTTGGCCTTGGCGCCGAGACAATGATCGACCACGTGGAGATTCGCTGGCCAAGCGGAATTGTGCAGCGACTCGAGCATCCGATCGTAGATCGGATCATGAAGGTGGAGGAGCCCACCGGGAAGCCTGTGGACTCATAGGGAACGCGAAGATCAAGCTATCTCGAAGGTCGATAGCATTCGGTTATCGAGTATAGGTGTTGTCGTGCATTTGGATCGTTAGTGAACTGAAGCTCCAGTTAGAATGTGGCACGCTACCACGTCGACCTTGTTTGGAGAGCCGGCCATCGTATTTAAATGCAGCAATATCTCGAATTGCTGGAACTGGCCGGCAGGGGAAATACCGCAATCTCGCAAAGTGCTTGAGAAGCGAGTCGAATCTGTCACAAGCTTTCCTGCCGCCTCTGTACCCTCTCCGTTTGCGCCAGCGAGCAGCAGGACGTGCCCACTCTGATCGGGATTCTGAACCAAAGCGATGATCGCGTACGAATCTCCGGT
>JASHVU010000475.1 GCA_030044455.1 Acidobacteriaceae bacterium
TGAACTGCGGGTGGCGGACCGTGATTTGTGATGCGTTGCGATCCACGCTTCACAGATCGCGAATTACGGATCACGGCTTACCCTTCACGGCTGTCCATTCGTCATCCCATGAAACCTTTGTGCCCCAGCCAGCTGCGCAGGTACGAGATCTGACCGAGATGGTAGGTTTCGTGGATGGCAAGAAAGTTGACCACGCCGCTCTGCTTGCCGTCGGTCGTGGGTGGGCCTTGTACTGATGGCTGAGCCAGAAACTCGTCCGTGACGCTCTCAAGCGCGACGCCGAGCACGGTCTCACTTTCGCGCCATGCTTCAAGCAGTGCCTCTTTTGACGGATAGGTCACGTCGCCACCGCATTTTGAACCGCGGCCAAAAAGATCGAGCCAGGGTTTTGACCACTGAGTGCCAATCCGCGAGAGCAGCCGTTCACGCGTCCAGACTACGTGGCCGACGATCCATGCAACGTGGTTCGGGTTGCCATCGGGGTGGCGGAGCCATTCCTCGGGTGAAAGGTCGTCGACCATTTTTTCGAGCATGCCGGTATTCATGTGGTAGTTCCTGGCAGCGGCTTCTATGACGGCTGGGACGGACATAATTCTCCTTCGGCGGCATCTGCCGCGGAAATATTCATTACCGAATATCAGAGAGAGAGCATGGAACGGTCAAGTTGTGCCGAGCAGAGCGCCCGAACCAAAAGTGGCGCTCCAAACATGGAGCGCCACTTGAAACTGATAGAGCGAAGTTTGAATCGTCAAATGTTGTCTGCCAACTTCACTTCTCCGGTTGCGCCTTGCCGTCTTTCAGGCTCTGGTCGATGATGGACTTCACCTGCTGGTCGACTTCACGAGCGAGCTTGCCCTGTTTCGCACCCAGCCGGCCCTGTTCCGCGCCGAGTTCTCCTTGTCGCGTGCCGAGTTCTCCCTGCTGCGCACCGAGCTCGCCTCGCTTTGCGCCAATCTCTCCCTGGATTGCCCCAATGCGCGCCTGCACCTCTGCCAGCTTGGCCTGCAGCGTTTCGACGGTAGTCTCGGTTACCTGTCGATCGATTTGTTCCTGAAGCGCGGCGAGATTCTTCTTGAGCTTGGCCATCTCTTCTTTGAATTCGGGCGAGTCAACACTTACGGCCTCCTGAGCATGGCCGAGGGCCTCCTGCTGTTTTCCCAGCGCTTCCTGCTGGAGGCCTAGCGCCTCCTGCTGCTTGCCCAGCTCCTGCATGGGCTTGTACATCTCGGCGATGCGCTGAACCGTTGACGGATCGGTAATGATGTAAGACTTACCGTCGTGCCGGAACCAAAGGAAGCTGCCTGCCGTCGACTGGCGCAGACGCTCGATCTCTTCGCGCTGGCTCGCTGCCCAGATGCCGTTGAAGATCATGCTGCCGTCGTTGTTCATCACCAATGCGTACGCGTCACCATCATCGGAGTATGAGTAAGCGTAGCTGCCGTTGTTCGAGTAAGAGTAGTGACCGCCATCTGAACCGTTCGTAACAGTGGTGCCATAGGTTGCCGACGCGTCGCTGGAGCCGGAGGTGCCCGCGGCGTAAGACGCCGCCGGAGCTGCTTCAGTCTGCGCAGCAGGCTGGCCGTTGCTCTGCGGTGCAGGTTGCGCGCTGCTCTGCGGAGCGGGTTGCGTCTGGGCTTGAGGTTTTGGTTGCGCTTCAGGTGCGTCAAGAATCGGCGCCGGGTCGGGATGTGACTGCCCGGTGGTGGGCGAAGCTGTTTGAGCCGGAGCAGCCTCAACACGAAAAAACGCTGAGGCGGCGAACAATATGATCGGCGCCAGCAGCGCGGCGAACAGGACGCGGCGGCCACCAGCAAAGGCCTGCCGGAACGCCGACTCGTTCAGCAAACGTTCCATGCGGCGGGAAAGACTAGAAGGACGGGCCATAGCAACTCCAATCATTGCTGTGCGCGGCGCAGCCGCGAATTCGAAGAGCACCTGGGCGTAACTGAAGCGTGAGGCGGCCTCATCGAGACCTGCGCGGTCGCTTATGGCTTCGCCCAGATCAGAAAGTTTGCATTTGAGCCACCAGCCGAGGGGACTGAACCAGGTGAGCGCCTGGTAAAGGCCAGCAAGCAGCTGGAGATAAAAGTCGCCCTGGCGAACATGCGCACGCTCATGCGCCAGCACGATGCGGAGCTTCTTCTCATCCCAGGTTGCGTAGTCAGCGGGCAGCACAACACCGGCCCAGGTGCTGACCGGCGAAGAGATTGCGGGACTGCTGCGCAAAGGCAGCTTCGGAGCCAGGCGCGATACTGTGAGCGAAACCGGTTCGGCATGACGCCACAAATAAGACACTGACACGAGCCCGTTGATGAGGCGAATAAAGAATATGCCCGCAACCGCGGCGTAGAGGGGCCAAAACAGATTCGAGGGAGCAGTCGCGAGGCTCGCAGGCGGCCGCTTTGGTGAGGTAGCGCGATCTGGTGAAACCACCGGAGCAGGGTAACGGCCGGCGAGCGCGATTTGAGCGGGCGCGGGCCCGGTGCGTCGAGCGTAGAGCGGGTGCGGTTGCTCTGCAGCGCGAGCAGGCGCAGCGTAAGAGGAGGGAACTGGGAACGATGAGGACGTTGCCTGGCGCGGCGATATCGCCGGTATGCGCAGCGTAGCGGCCGGCCAGGCAGGCCATTGCGCAGCAATGAGCAGCAACGCCGGCATTGCGAGGGAGGCCGCCAGTACAACTGTCCAGGCGCTCTTTAGCGCCAGCACATTG
>JASHVU010000476.1 GCA_030044455.1 Acidobacteriaceae bacterium
TGCCCAGAAAATAATCCGAGTATCCCGCCCCAAATCGTTTTGCGTAGCCTTGCATTCCCTGGCCCCATTCCGGGGTGCTGTCTTCTGCCTGGCCGATGCCGGCAACCGCGGCAGCGAGCCCGAATGGCCAGGGATCGAAGGCACTCTTGAAAAAGAGCCGATACTTCTGGCCCGGCGATAGCGGTAAGGCATCAGGATTTCGCGTGGTGTTAAAAGTGGCCATAACGCCCGCTACCCGCTGCGTCTCCTGCTGCTTGAGCTGCTCTTCGGCCTTTTGGCGCTGAGTCTCCTGGGTGCTGGGCTGCTGCTGAGATGATTGCGACGAACTCGATGAGCTCGTGCTTGTCTGGATCGGCGCCGGGGCTGGAGTCTGCGTCTGCTGGCCAGGTTGCGCCGGGGGTGGATTCTGGGGTTGCGTTTGCTGAGCGGATTGCGGATCAGCAACTCTGGCCAGCTCGATTTGCGGTCTGGGCGCTTCGGGAATTGTTTGAACCGGCGAAGCGACTGCCGCAACGGTTTCAGTCTGCTGCGCGCGGAGGCGGGGTTGCAGCAAAAAAGGAGTCGCGAACAATAAGGCAGAGCCTAGAGCGATGGTGCAAAAACGCATTCAGTCACCAGTCTTAAGAGTTCCAGGAACGGCAGCCACCTGCACAAGCCGCGATCGTCGCGCCGGCTTGCGGGTGGCCGCTCATTTTTGTCTTTCCCGCATGGCCTTCGCCTAGCGAACAGGCCTTGCGGAGGCGTGTCGTTCAAAATCGCCAAATTCTTCTTATTAGACGCATTCCGATAGCCAGCAGACACAAGACTTCTGTCCCCGCAGAGCCGCTGCGTCGAATATCGGCAGGCGTCTACCGGAGGTCTGTCGGAACTTGTTCTGGGTGCAAGGTTTATGCCTATTGCGCCGCGAAATCGATGAATCCTCGTGCCGGATCGGTTGATACCAGTCTAACAGTCAGCCGGTCGCCCACATCCAGACCCTTGCCGCCGTGGACGAGCATGCCGTCGACGTGCGGATTAAGGGTGCGCACAAAGCTGCCGTACTGGTTCACGCCGGTGACGATGGCCGCGTACGTTTGGCCGATGTGCTTGGCCAGTACCACGGCAGCAATGCGCTTCTGCATTTCGCGCTCCACCTTGCGCGCGGCGTCCTCCATCTCAGTGCATCGCGTGGCAATTGCATTAAGCGACTCGTCGGAATAGGGCTGAGGCTGCTTTGAGAGCCAGGCCTTGAGGATGCGCTGCGTCACCATGTCGGGGAAACGGCGGTTGGGCGCGGTAGAGTGTGTGTAGTCCTGCACAGCCAGGCCGAAATGGCCCGGCGAGGGCTCGTTGGGCTTCACCAGAATATACTCGCCGGGACCCATCAGCTTGATTACCGCGAGCGAGAGATCGGGGAAGTGATCGGGGTCTCTCTGCTTCTGCGCAAGCAGAAAGTCGTTGAGGGCCTTGGAGTCGGGATCGGCGGGCAGCGTTGTGCCTTTCTCCTGCGCCAGTTGGACAATGCGGTCCCAGCGCTTGGGTGTGCGTACGATGCGGCGAATCGAGGCGACACCGGCCTGCTGAAGCCTGCGCGCGGTCACGCCGTTGGCCACCACCATGAACTCTTCAATCAGCGACGTTGCCCGGTTTTTTTCGATGGGTGCAATACCAACGATCTGATCGGTAATCATCACCGGCCGCGTTTCGATGGTTTCAAGATCGAGCGCGCCGTGCTGGAATCGCTCCCCACCCATCCGCTCGGCGGCCTCGTCCTGCAATTTGAGTTGCGCGGCCAACTCGGCGCTGGCGGCAACTTTTTCAGGTGCCGGCCCGGTGCCCTCGAGCCAGGCGCCTACGCTCGGGTAGGCCAGTTGCGCGCGATTGCGCACCAATGCGCGATAGGCCGATTCGTTGCTGGTGACTCCGTCGGCATCCACCGCGTACTCGATCACAATCGCGATGCGATCTTCGTTCTCATTAAGTGAGGTTGCGCCCTCTGAGAGCTCCGTGGGCAACATGGGAAAGACCTTGACGCCCGTGTAAACCGAAGTGGTTTCGCTTTGTGCGTGTGTATCGATGATGGTGCCTTTGGGAACCCGCGCATCGACGTCCGCGATGCCGACAAGCACCCGAATGCGGCCGTCAGAGAGCCGCTCGGCCCACTCGATCTGGTCGAGATCTTTTGAGGTATCGTTGTCGATCGAAGACCAAAGGAGGTTGCGAAGATCGGCAAGACCGTCGGCTGGAGGCGGGACTGCAGGCTTGGCCGAAATGGCTGCCAGTTCCTTGTCGGTGCCGGCCGGGAAGTCGGGTTGAAAGCCGTTTTCAAGCATCGCGGCGTGGGCCGAGGCAATCAGATTGAAGTGCCCGGGTTCGTGGCCGCCATCATGACTATGGTTTGGCTGGTTCGCGTGATTGGGGTGGTTCGAATGGTTGGAATGATCGGGGTGATTCGAATGATTGCCAGGGTTGGAACTCATGCGAAAACGCGCTCCTCAAAACGAAGAGACAGCGTATCACGGCAGGGTTGCGGATGAGTTGGCGGGCCGGCGAGATGACGCAGTTCGTCTCCCACCCTTTCGCGGATAAGACTCGCAAAAGGATGGGGCAACGAGAGAGATACAAGACGGGCAAACGCTTCAGGGCTGAATACCAAGGTCCGCCAGCACCTTGGGCTTGGCTTCTTCCACGGCCAGCAGGTTGTGGCATGCCGCGCAGTCCTGTGTAATGCTCGAGCCATTCTTGGCCGTGTGGCTGCCGTCGTGGCAGCGGAAGCAGCCAGGATAGTCCATGTGGCCGATGTGATTGGGATGCGTTCCCCAGGTCACCTTCATCCAGGGAAAGACGTTCTGGTTGTAGAGCGTCGCCAGTTCCTCGCCGGCGGCCTTTACAAGCGCCGGCTTTGAAGCCAGCACCGAAGGATAGTTGGCGCGATAATACTCCGTGAGTTCGGCGGGAATCTTCGCGCTTGCATCGTCTTCGCCCGTGTAAGTTGCCTTCAGCAGCTCCAGGCCCTTCTTGTGCACGAATGGCAAGTCGGGGCTGATGCCGCCGCCGGCCATGGCGCGATTGATAGCTTCTTCTGCCGTCACGAAGGTATGCGCGGCCCGATTGTGGCAGTCGATGCAATCCATGGTGCGGCGCTCTCCCTTGGGCGGCGCGCCGGCCGGATCGGAGCTGGCATACACCGTGTCGGTGCCGTCGGCGTTGCGGCGCTGCACCCAGGGAATCGTAGTGCGGGTTTCATCCGTTGCGATGTACTCGATGTGACCCAGGTGTACGCCGTGGATTCCGGTCAGATGTGAGAGCGAGTCGACACCGCCCAGGTGCAAAATCAACACCGTCTGCGTCTCGGAGTTGGTCTCGTCGTCGGCAAAATCTGACTTGACCAGCAGTTTGTCGCCGTCGAAGCGCGTGGGTGTATGGCAAGCCTCGCAGATTTCGCGCGCCGGGCGCAGGCTGGTGACGGGCGAAGGAATCGGCGTGGGAAAGTCGGGAATGATTTTGGGGGCAAGATGCGCAACCGGGTGCAGGCTGACTTCGATCAGCTGCTTGGTGCCATTTACCTTGGCGGCAAAGTAACTCTGCGCACCATTGCCGATGTGACATTCGACGCAAGGCACGTGTGAGTGCGCTGAGATCTGGTAGGCCGTGTACTCGGGGTGCATTACGTGGCACGACTGGCCGCAGAACTGGGGTGAATCCATGTACGATGCGCCGCGATAGGTAGCCACGGCAACCACCAGCAGATTGACGATCGTGGCCACCAGCACGATGTCGAGGCCGTGGCGGAAGATGCGATCGTTGAGATCGATGTGAGGATACTCAACCGGGATCGCACCTTCTTTCTGCAAGCGCTTGCGGCGCGCAATAATGCCAACGGGAATGAGCGCAAGACCAGCGATAAACAACGCCGGTAAAATCAGAAAGAAGATGATCCCGAAGTAGGGATTCGCAAGCGGACGGCCGACGATCTCAGCCATCCAGTAAACAATCATGGTGACGCCGGAGGCGGTGGTAAGTGCACCGCCCAAAAGGCTGAGAGGATTGTTGCCGAAGAACAGCGCCGGCCTCAGCCAGTTTTCGCGAAATCGTTGAAACAGTGGCACGGGGAATCTCCCGGTGGGTGAACAGAGAACGGAGATCAGAGAGCAGAGATCGGAGATCGCCTGTCAATGATTTCTTGTCGGTCTGATCGTGCTGCCCCACCTTACCGCAGGAACGAAAGGCGCAGCAAGGATGGGGCAATTATTGATTGCAAGACTTCGTTAAACCTGAGGCTTACTTCAGGGTCTTGAAGAACGCCGAAACTGCCTTGACCTCGTCATCGCTCAGGCCTGAGATCGCCTTCATCTTGCCCTTGCCATTCGTGACAGTGCTGGCAACCTGAGCGGCGGAAAGCGCCTGCATGGCAGGATCGGAGGTGGGCTTGATGCCCATCATCTTGGCCATCGCCGGGCTGGGCGTGCCGCTGGCGCCGTGGCACATCTGGCACTTTGACTTGTAGACCGCCGCGCCGTCCTGGGCGAAGCATATCGAGCTGGCAACTGCTAGAACCGCGGCCAGCACAAACTGGGAACGAATCATATTCTTCATGGTTAGAATCCTCAAATTACCAGCCTGAGCGCACTCAAGCGCGTGCCGGTCGGTTTTGATTGTGCCCGGCCGGCGGCCAGTTCCTGGGGACGCCGAATCCGTAATCGAGACAGCAGTTCCTGGGGGAGGGCCATCTCACTTTGTCGGTGCGGCCAGATGATATCTCATTCCGGCCGCGCCGATCTTGCTTACTTCACAAACGTGCGGAAATACTCGACAGAACTCTTGATCTCGTCATCGCTCAGCTTGCCTTTGAACGCCGGCATTTTGTTTTTGCCGTTGGTGGTGGTGGCAATCATCTCATCTGCTGAGTGCGCCTTCACCGTTGCATCGGAGGCCGGCTTGACGCCCATCATCTTGGCAATGCCAGGATTCGGCGTGCCATCGGCTCCGTGACAGCTTTGGCACTTGGCCTTGTAGGTCGCTTCACCCGTCTGGGCAAAGCCCATCACGCCGGACATCAAGATCACTGCGGCCAGCGCTGCATAATTGCGAATTGTTTTGCTCATGGTGTTACTCCTTGCTCTCTCTTGTTCTTCTCGGCCGGCTTCCAGCTACCAGCCTTTTTCGTCTGCCGTATGGGAGGCGATGACCGAGGTTCGAGCTGTCAGCGAGCTCCACGCCTTGGACTGGAAGCTCATCGCCTGTTTCAAAAAACCTGTCGCGCATTCATGCCTTCCCTGTTTCGCATGAAATCCCCTTGCGCTTCTGCTCTGGCAGTCAACCGGTTTCGACTTGCCAGACACGGCAGAGAAATGTCAAGTACCGCAATCAATCCTTCATTCGCAGCCTGAAACTCGACGCCGAGACTCGCGTTTCTCTTGCGCTGCACGGGGCGTGGAAGGCGCGCCTGCGCAGCAAGAAACGGATGAGCCGGGCCAAAGACTGCAGAGTGAGGCCGCTTGTGCGGAGCATCACTCCATGGGGTGAAGATTACGTCGTTAGCGGTGGGGTATGCGGTGATGTTCGTCACATGCAAAGGAGAAAGAAAGACTACCCGGAGCCTTCTTAATCACAGTCACTTGCGGGCAGAATTACAAGCTGGGAATCGCGGGTCTGTCACAAACGGATCACGGCAGATTTGAGGGCGAATATCGTGATTGTGGGAAAAACGCCTGATCGGTGAACGGTCGTTCCCTTGTGAGGTTCATCACATTCAAGTGCTGCACATATTTGCAAGAATTCATGCAAGCCTTTTTCCCGGGGAATCCAGGGCGCTTACCTTCCTTGGAGCACGCGGTGATGGTGTTCGGAGGGTGAGAGAGACTCAGAGAGCAAGGCGCCGAGTCAGGATCGGATTGGGGAAAACCAGTGGCGGAAGCATTGATTTCGGAAGATGTGCAGCTACGGCAGAAACACCTGCCGCGCCAGATTCCCGCAGGGTGTGCAGCATGCGCCAATCGTCGTCCGGGATGGTTTTGCTCGCTGGGCAGTGCGGTACTGGCCGATCTGGAACTGGCCACCAGCACCATCAGCCTTCCGGCCCAGGCCTCGCTGTTCACCCAAGGTGAAGAGGCCCGCTGCCTCTATCTCATTTGCAGCGGATATCTCAAGCTGACCGCGGGGCGCGCTGACGATCGCCAGATGATTGTTCGCGTGGCGGGTCCAGGCTCGATGCTCGGGCTGTATGCGGTTCTATCCCACGGAGTTTATGAGGTTTCGGCTGAGTCGCTCACCACGGCGCAATTGCGACCGGTCGAACGCGACCGCTTCCTCAGCTTCCTGCGCAGCCACAAGGAAGCGCAAATGCGCGCCGTCCAGTGCATCTGCCAGGAATACCGCTTTGCCCTCCAGGACGCCTGCCGCATCGCGCTTTCTGAGACCGTGGCGACGCGACTGGGCCGCTTGCTGCTCGAACTGGCCCACCAGATCGGCGAGCATCTTTCTGGCGGCGTGTTCCGCTTCCCGCTTCTGCTGACCCACGAAGAGATGGCCTCGATGACTTGCACCACCCGCGAAACCGTCACCCGCACACTGGGTCAGTTCCGCAAGGCCGGTTGGATGTCGATCGAGGACTCGATGGTCACCGTGCATCAGCCGGAAAAGCTGCAGATGCTGCTGTAAACCGATCCGTAGCAATTCGAACTACATGGCGCCCCCGGTGCGCCTCCCGCAGCCAGTCTCTCCGCTCCCTTCTGCCCGGCTCCCTGAGTCAAAAGAGCTATGATCGTGATAGCCGACCCATCTTCAATGTGGGAGCTTCGAGCTTTATGATCCGTATTTCCTTTGCTACTGCCTCACTCCTTCTTTCCTGCTGCGCCGTTTTTGCCCAGACCCAGAACAACGACCTGGCTGCTTCTCAATCCACGCCTCAAGCTGCACCTCCGGCTGCGGATCCGTCTGTGCCCGCCGTGACCACCACCGAGGGCGCCACGGTGGCCCAGTTCCAGAAGATCGAAGACGCATGGAGCGATGCGGAAAACCGCAAGGATCAGTACGCGCTTGAGCTGGTTCTTTCACCGCTCCTGGTGGACGTTTCGGCCTCCGGCGACATCACTACCCGCAACCAGCAGGTGATGCAACTGATGAACAACGACGACAAGACGCTGAACCTCGACCAGAAAGTGATCACCGTGCGTCTGCTGGGCGATATCGCCGTGGCCAACGGCACCTACACGCTACGCCACAAGGTGAATGGCTCTGAGGTGCAAGAGAAGGGTGTGTTCACTCACGTGTTTGAACGCGTGCGAAACGGCTGGTTGTGCACCAACTCGCAGCGCACTGTATTGCGAACCGAGTCCAACGCCAAGGCCAAGAAGCAATCCACGGCCGAAGAACCCTTCCACATTCCGTTTTTCTCAAAGGGCGACAAAAGCACGACCACCACGACCACCACCACAACCACTCCGCAGCAATAGCCGCGAATCGTGATTCGTGGGCCGCGGTGCGTGGATCGAGTTCCCTCCCCAGCCGCCGATCGAATGCAACGGCTCACGTAACACGATCCACGAATCACGCCTCACTTTCTCGCGGCGGATTCCAGGCCCTCAAGTTGCCGGTATTCGCAGCCGATAACGACCGCAGCGGGCGCGGCGGCCGGGTGCTGCCATGCGTGACTCTTCTTTTGCGGCGGCGCTGGTAGTGGTGAGGCGTCAATGCCAGGAGCCGTGGCAGCGGGGCGGCGACGGGAAACATGTGACAACGGCGTTGAGCGAACTGCTCACCGCGCTCGACCAAAGCCGATTGAGAAAAAGCATCGAATCTACCGCGAATGGGGAACTTGCGCGGGCGGCCCTTGACGGCACAGCCGCAGCTCGTGAATCGTGGTTCTTGGAGTCCTGCCACCGTTTGGTGGCGGAGAAAGGCTCTCGCCGCTTCAGCCCGCCGCGCGCTCGATCCTCGCTCCCTCAGGCCTGCGATCGCGCTTTTGCCCTTGAATGCGGATCGCCACGTGTACCAGGCTTAGCGCCGCCGGCGTCACCCCGGGAATGCGGCTGGCCTG
>JASHVU010000477.1 GCA_030044455.1 Acidobacteriaceae bacterium
TAGCGCGCAATCCCAAGTGCAAGGAGTGCAATCTCGAGACGCTGTGCCGGTCGAAGGACAAGACGTGGGTGAGCTGAAAAAGCAGCGGAGCTTGCGGAATTACAGCGGTTCCTCAGTTACTGTGTCCCGAAACCGCAGCGGTCAAGTGGATTTTTCCTTAAGAAAAATCCACCCTTCACCGAGGCTGGAAACTGCTACAACAACTGAGGAATCGCTCTAGCGGTGTTGGCGGAGTCGGGAGCGGCGGTCTGTGGGACGCTACCCTCAAAAGGTAAGCTTCGCAAAGCCCATCCCTCAGGGGCTAAAGCCCGCGCGGTTTTGACCATTCTTTGGCACGGCTGAAGCCGTGCCCCTTCAAAGCAGCATGAAGTGAGTTTTTCGGCCAGCATTGATGCCGTGTCCTATCAAAACCGCGACTTCCATTGACTTCGACGCAATCTGCTAAGCCACCGGAGGCGGATACGCCGCAACCGGCACGTCGAGAGCACGCGAATACTCCGCGATCTTCACCCAATAGACAATCCAGAGGACGAAGGCGGCCGGACCGGCGAGAAGGTTGATGATGGGAATGATGCCGCAGCAGCTGCAGATACACATGGCCATTCCAATGTTCTGACCGGGCAACGGATCAGGGCATGGTATGCCGCGCCGGCGGAATTCGTTGCCGAGCGATTTGGCAAGGGCCATGACGACCAAGAAGGCCCAGATCAGGCTGAACAGCGGGATGAGCAGGAGCCAGACCATTGCCGGCTCCATGGTTCTCGAGCCAGGAGCGCATTTTCCTAATGCATTTTGCAGCGTGATCAGATAGAAGATCGCCGGAATGAGAAACAGGATTCCGACGAAGAAGAACAGCATCAGATGCACGGGATGAAACAGCATGCCCATGTTCCCTCCTCAAAATTCGGTGCAAATTCAGGTTGAGGCGGATTGTATTGCGGCACAGGCGACGGCGTCCACTCAAAAAACGGGCGGGAAGCAAGGCAGCGAGTCAGCGAGTTTGCGAGTCAGCAAGTCAACAGGCCGGCATAGGCAGGGAGGGCTTGATCAAAGGGTGCTGAAGTGGCTGGCGAGCGCTCGAACCAGGCCAGGAATATCGCTTGGACTGGCTTCGGCGGCAGGCGCCCAATCGTGGTCACGGAGGGTCTGGCTAGTGATGGGGCCGATGGAGATGGCGGCCACCCCGGCGAATGGGAATGGGATGCTGGCGGCATGGGAGGCTTCGGCGAGGTGGGTGACGCTCGATGAACTGGTGAAGCTGGCGGCGTCGATTCCCTGCTGGAGGGCGGCGCGCAGGAGTTCGGGTGCGGCGGCTGGCATCACGTTGCGGTAGGCGTCGACGACGTCGACTTGGGCACCGGCGGCGCGGAGAGCATCCGGGATGACGTCGCGAGCGATGGCTGCGCGGAGCAATAAAACCCGCGTGCCTGAAACTTTCCCCTTAAGAGTTTCGACAAGAGCCTCGGCGACCTGATCGTTGGGAACGAGATCCACGTTGAATCCGAAACCTCGCGCGGCCTCGGCGGTCGCTTGCCCAATTGCGGCGACCTTTAATCCCTCAGCGAGCGCTGGATTCACGGCGAAGCGCTGACAACGGACACTGATTGCGCGCAGAGTGTTTGTGCTCGTCAAAATGAGCCAATCGAATCGATCGAGGTGTGTCAGAGCATTATCAAGCGGGGCGTAGGACTCCGGCGGTACGATCTCCAGCACTGGCACTTCCACCGGAATGCACCGCAAAGAGCGAAGAGCTTCGCTCAGCTTTGCCGTCTGACTGGCGCTTCGCGTTACGAGGATTCGTTTGCCGGTGAGTGATTCGAGCGCCATGGTGTTTTATTTGATTCGCGTTGCTTGGTGCAGTGTACAGGGGTGGACGCCCGTCGAGACAACCGGGCTGGAGCCCGGCGCTACTTCAGCGCATTACTTCGAGGCTCCATCGACGGGCATGAGCAATGCTCCGGCGCCCTGGCTGAGCAGCATTTTTGCGGCGCTGCGGCCCAAGGCCTCAGGGTCATGGTGATCGCGCGGCATGGTGTGGAAGATGCGCACGATTGCGCCTGTCTGGGGCGAGGCCACAACGCCGTAGATCTCGTCGAGCGGGCCATCGCTGCCGTCGCTGCGCTTGTGAGAGAGATTCTGGCGGCAGTGGATTCCAATGGGCACCTGGCAACCGCCGCCCAGCGCGGCAAGGGCTGTGCGCTCGGCGGTAACGGCAAAGCGCGTATCGGAATTGTCGAGGAAGGAGAGCGCCTCAATGATGCCGTAATCGTCTTTGCGCGTCTCGATGCCGAGCGCGCCCTGGCCGGCGGCGGGGCAGAAAATGCTGGGGTCGAGGCGCTCGCGGATCCAATCGGTGCGGCCAAGGCGGTCGAGTCCGGCAGCGGCGAGCAGAATGGCGTCGACCTGGCCCGCGCCGAGCTTGCGCAGTCGGGTGTCGACGTTGCCGCGGAATTCGATGGCTTCAATGTCGGGGCGCAACGCTTTAAGTTGGGAGCGGCGACGCTG
>JASHVU010000478.1 GCA_030044455.1 Acidobacteriaceae bacterium
TGTACGAGGCGATCGGCGACATCGCAGTGCCGGCAGGCACCGAGCCGTCGTTCCCCTGGGCGGCCTGGACCGTCTGAGCGATGTTGAGATAGCCCGCGCCAATCGTGAACACATCGTAATTCGCAACGTAGGCCACTCCATCGGCGGTTACGCTGCTGGTGGCGGGGAAGTAGCTGCGGTCGGCATTCGCCATCAGCAAAGCTTTTGCCTTGTCCGGGGTCAGGGCCGGGACTGCCTGCAGCAAATCCGCAACGGCTCCCGAGGCCACTCCAGCCGACATGCTGGTGCCGCTCATCGGGAAGTAGTCCAGCGAAGGGCTCTCGGATCCGTCGGTCTGGTAGAACGAGTACCAGGTGTAGAAATCGGGATTGTTCACCGCCAGCGGATCGTTGCTGAATTCGAGACTGGTGACCATGTTGCCGGGCGCGACGATATCGGGCTTGACAACGTCGTCAATAAACGCCGGCCCCTTGGAACTGTAGCTGGCGATGATGTCGTCGTTGATCTGTGGCGTGAATTGGGTATTCATGGCGCCGACAGTTAACACGTAAGGATCGTTCCCTGGCGAATTGATGGTGCCATAGCCTTCAGGATTCAGATTCAGATCGCGCCCGTCATTGCCCGCGGCTACCACCACCACGATGCCGGCTTTCCACGCCTTTTCAACCGCCTGGCAAAGCGGATCGAGCGTATAGCTCTCATAAATCGGGCGGCCCAGGGAAAGATTGATGACGCGGATGTTGTAAGTGTGCGCCAGCGAGACTGCCTGGTCGATCGCGGCGATCACCGAGGAATCGGTGCCCGCGCCGTTCTCATCCAGGACACGCAGGTTGATGATATTGGCGTTGGGAGCCGCGCCTCGGAAGGTGCGGAAGTAGCCTCGGCCAGTTGACAGGGCGCCGTTTCCGGCGACCAGACCGGCCACCAGTGTGCCGTGTCCGTAATGGTCAAGGGCGTCGCTCTGACCCGGCACAAAGTTCTGGCTGTACACAATGCGGCCGCTGGCGTAGGGAGGGTTCTCATTCAGAGTAGACAGGAGCTGCGGAAGAAGGGTGCCCAGCGAAAGCGTCGAGGTGGTGGAACCAAGATCGGGAACAGGCGTGATGCCACTGTCGATAATTGCGATGCCGACGTTGGTTCCCTCAAATCCCTTTTGCCAGACTGCCGGAGCGTTAATGGGCTCGGTCGTGTATTCGGCATTGGGGATGGAATCGGCCTGTCTCGCGCCGAGAGACCGGTCGGGAGATATGTATTTAACGTTCGGATCGGCGGCAATGCTGTTCAGGCTGCTGTAGGCAATGTCCTCGACCAGCGCGTTGATGGGCCCGAGCACCAGTTTGAGCACCCCGCCCAACAGACCCAGAAGCCCCGTGTCGCCCGACGACGGCGGGTTGTAGTACTGGACAATGACCTGCACGTTTCCAGAAGAGGAAGAAGCGGCGAGGTCAGGTGAAATCTTGCTGCTGGTTTGACCAGCTGCGCATACTGTTCCCGAGATGGCGAGCAGCAGAACAAGGGGAAGAAACGTGCGGAGTCGCATAGGGACTGGCAACCTCCGGACAAAATTTACTTCGTTCGTGCCTTGCGTGAGACGCGCTTTGTTTTTATTTTTCTTTAGGGGGGAAGTACGTCTTTACGAACGCTGATGAGTCCGTGAGTAATGATCTTATCTGCGAAGTACCCTTTCAACAATTACTCTTAAGACATTATTTTCTTCATAATAGTAACGACGAAAACCTATTTCGGTAATTAGTCAGTTGGAACTAACGTAACTTACTCTTAATGCACGGTTGCCTTTTGGGGCATTTTGTTCCGTGATTTTTCTTACTCCGGCGACAGGTGTTTCCGATAGCTGACCAGCACTTCAGGAGGAACTGGAAGTGCCTTCAGCAAAGCGATCGTAGCGGGATGGCGAGCCTGGCCAATCTCCTCCGCCGGTAGAATCTCCACGACCGAGCCCGCATTAAGCACGGCGATACGGTCTGCGATCTGGAGCACCGAAACCAGGTCGTGCGAAACATAGAGGAAAGTAACGCCATGTTTGCGATTCAGCCGGCTGAGCAGATCGACGACCTGGCTCTGGGTGACGGGATCAAGTGCGCTGGTTGGCTCGTCGGCGATGATAAGGTCGGGCCGATGCAGCAGCGCGAGCGCAATCAGGACCCTCTGCGCCTGGCCCACGCTGATTTGAGGCGGCCGGCGCCGCAGGAACTCAGGCTCGGAGGGTAGTTGCACCTCAGACAACAGATCGCGGACCCGGGATAGGAATTGAACGCGCTCATCCGTTTCGTGGGCTCTCCATGCTTCACGAAAGTGGCTCTCGAGGCTGATGGCCGCATTGAGGGCGCTCATGGGGCTTTGCGGAATGAGAGCGATGCGGCGCCCGCGCAACTGGCGCAAACTGCGTTCGGGCATCTCGAGCAGATTCTGCCCGTCAAGAATTGCCTCACCGCTTACTCGCCCGCCGCGCCAGGGCAGCAAGCCGAGCAGCGACAGAACCAGAGTGCTTTTCCCCGCTCCGCTGGCGCCGACAAGTCCGAGCACTTCGCCGCGCCCGAGTTCCAGGCGAATGTCGCAGAGCGCCGGCGCGCCATCATATTTGGCGTCGAGGCGGACTCGGAGCAGCGGCTCAACCGTCATTGCGTACCCCGCAGTCGAAGACGCTCTGCATTCCACACCAGTTCGGGCTCGAGCACCGCCGGCTCAACGCCCTGGAGGCGAGGCGAAATGGCAACCAGCGTATTGGGGTAGACAAGGTAAATGAAGGGCTGCTGGTCGGCGACGATCTGCTGAACGCGATCGACGGCCTGCTTGCGCTCGCTGTCGTTCAGGCTTGTGGCCTGCCGATTCATCTCGCGATCGACCTCGGCTTCCCACGGGGTGGCCGGAGTTTTTTCCGACGGGTTCCACTGGTGGTTGGGCGAGGAACTCAGCCAGACGTTCATCATGGCATTCGGCTCGGGGTCTACGTTTTCAAGTCCCAGCAGGCAGGCTTCGTAGTCCTCGGTGTGCATTAATCGCTCGATCAACGCCGGGAAATCGAGAGCGACCACGTTCACTTCCATCCCCAGAGCCGCCAGGTCCTGCTGAATCAGCGTTGCCATTTTTTGCCGCGCCGCGTTGCCTGCGTTGGTCAGAATCGAGAACCGGACAGGATGGCCCGCTGCGTCCTCGAGCTTCGAGCCGCTCCACCGAAAGCCCGCGCGCAAGAGCGCGGACCGGGCAGCGGCCACGTCGGTGCGCGGGGCGGAGAGATTGCGGTTGTACCAGAGGCGATTCGCCGGCGAAATAAAACTGTACGCCGGAGTCGCATGGCCAAAATACGCAATGCGCGCCAGGTCGTCGCGATGAATGGCCTGGGAGACCGCCACGCGAAACGCTCGATTCTGAAACCAGGCTTTTTCCCAGGCAGGAAGCGGCGAAACCGGAGACTGGTTGAACCACATCTGCTCGGTATTGAGCGATGGACCGAGGTCGCGCACCGTTGACCCTGCCTGTTTCCTGAGCAATTCAAAGTAATCGGGTGGAAGATGGTCAATCAGATCGTATTCGCCGCGCAGAAATAGCCTCGTTTCCTGCTCGGTGTTGTTAAGAATGTCGAGTCGCACGCCGGTCGCATAGGGCAGAGACGCTCCCGCGCTGTCGCGTTCGTAATAGTAAGGATTGCGGCGCAGCCGCACGAATTGCGAGCGGCGGTAGTCGGCCACCACAAACGGCCCGGAAGTGATACGACCTTCGCTGGGACGGTCGGCGGGTTCAACGGCGATCTCGTCAAAGACTTTGCCGATGCCGATCACGCGTTGCGGAAGGTGGACAATCACGGTGCCCGAGTCCGGCGATTCCACGGTGACCGCGCTTGGATTGACGAACTCATCGGCCGCTGGAGCGTCCGGGCCAAGAAGCAGAACCCGGCGTATCGACCACGCCGCGTCACGCGAGGTTAGGCTGCTGCCGTCGGAGAATCTGAGTCCGGCGCGCAGCTTGAACACAATCGTTTTGCCGTCATGCGAAAGGCTCCAGCTCTCGGCCAGCCGCGGTTCCACTTTCTGGGTCAAACGATTGAAACGCAGCAGAACGCCGCCGGTAAGATAGCGAACCGTCTCAGCGTCGATGTCATCTACTTTCGCCGGATCGAATGTCTTCGGGTCATAGCCGATGGCCCAGACCAGCTCGCCAGGCAGGCGTGGGGCGGCTTGTCCGGCACAATACGCGCCCAGCACGGCGACCTGCATGAAGGCCGCACAGATGACCGAACGACGAGTGAAATGCATCGTCAAGCCTCCACCATGATTGCTTCGACAAGAAGCAGGACAAGGATCAGCAGCAACACCGGAAAGTAGACCCAGCGGGTCTGGAGCAGAATCGCGGAGTTATCCAGCTCAAGCAGCATTCCTCCCCAGGACGGGAGCGGTTCTCCGATACCGAGCCCGAGAGCGCCCAGGTTTGCTTCGGCGATCACGAAGGCCGGCACCGAAACAAGAAACTGTGGTAGCAGCAGCGGCAACAGATTGGGAACCACATGGTGGAGTGTCTGGCTGCGGCGCAATCCCGCAGCGCGCGCCTGCAGCATCCAGTCAGCGTTCTTCAGTTCCAGCACTCCGCGATACACCGCGCGTGCGCATGCCGGCCAACCCAACGCGGCAAGAACCATAAAGGTAATGGCTGCCGAACGCGCCGGCGATGTCTTCAGGGGCAGCGCAGAGCGCACCATCATGAGCAGAAAAAGCCAGGGCAAGGCGAGAAAGACGTCGCAGAGCAGCATGATCGTCCACCTGACCGCACCGGTTGCGAACGCTGCCATTGCGCCCACTGCGGCAGCGCCAGCGGTGGTCAGTGCAGCGGCAGCGGATGCGCCGGCCAGGCTCAGCAGAAGAGCAGCCGCGACACGCACCAGTCGATCGCGCCCCAGCGCATCGGTGCCGGCGGGATGGCTGGGTGACGCAGCGGCGAAAAGCTGTTCGCGATCCTGGCGTGAATAGCTTGCACCCGGCGCAATCACAATCGCCAGTGAAACTGCTGTGAGTCCGGCGAGCACCCACGCCGCCAGACGATGAAATCTCATGCGCGTTCCCATTCCGGCCGGCGGCCAGGGGCCATTCCGGAACATGTGACCGCAATCGCCATAATCAGCGTGATGGCCAGCAAGACCGGAAGGTCGCGGTTGAGCGCCGCGTTCCACGCCAACTGGCCCAGTCCCGGAACGTTGAAGATTACCTCGACGGGAACCAGCGCGCTTAACGCAGTCACAATGGAGAGACTGGCAAGTGCGGCGAGCTGACCGGCAAGGGAAGGCAAGACATGCGCAACCAACAGGCGCGACGTGGCGATGCCCTGTGCGCGCGCTTGCAGAATGTGTGGTTCCAGCCACGCCTTGCGCAACATGCGATGGAGAAACTTGAAGTCACGCGCGGCAATCAGCAGAGCCATCACCAGCACCGGCCCACCTTTGCCTGACAGCAGGCAAAGAGTCGCCATCGCAGCAGTTGGAATGGCCAGCAGGAGCGTGGCCGGCAATTGCCATAGCATCGATGGGTTGCGGCCCACACCGGAGACCATCGACCCACTAATCGCGATCATCCAGCCCAACACGATCGACCGCAGCAACAACTCTCCCGTAACCGCCAGCCGCGGCCAAATGAGTTCCTGAACTGGTATGTCAAACTGGCGGGAGCGGCCCAAATCTCCGCGCGACCATCCGCTCACTTCCGTCGATAGCATCTGCAGGAGCGAGTGGCTCCGCGACGTCTCCTCGGCTAACTCTATCCGCGCCGCCTGTGCATAGCGCGGATCCATTTCCCGCTCGTCGCTCAAGTAGCCCGGCGCAAAGCGCACCAGGATCGTGGTGCCCGTCATGACCAGAATCAGGATGGACAGCATACGCGCCGGCCACTTCATCATGGCCAAAACCCGCTTCCTCATGTGGGCGCGCCCCGAAATTCGAGGTGGGGCGCCTTGCCGATCTCCCGGGCATCCGCTCTGCTCTTCCGTTGATCCTCCAGAGTAAGCGCAATCTGCGGGCCAATTTCCTCAAGGATGCGAAGATGATCTTTTGAAAAGGCCGCAGGCTCGCGGGCATACAGCGTAAGCACTCCCATCACGCCGTCTCCCGAATCCATGAGCGGGATGGAAAGCGCGGAACCAGTCGCAGTAAAAAATGCCGTCTCCGGCAGAAAGTTCGGTTCCACGGTCGGATTGCCATTGACAATGGGCCGCGCGTTCTCCGCTACCCAACCGGAAAGGCCTTTGCCGATCGGGATCGGATGCGCCGAGAATACCTGTTGGCAGCGGTCGTCCATATATTCGGCAACGACCAGGTCGCCGGATTTCAAATAAACCGCCATGCAGTCGAAAGAAACCAGTGGCTGCAGGAGTTCCGAAATGGCAGCGCAGTTCGACCGCGTATTCTGCGCGGTGGTCAACATGTTGCGCAACGCAGCCATGGCTCTGGCCTCTTGATCGACCATCGCCGCCTGCTGCGGAGACTTGGAATGCAAACCCGGCGGCAGCGGGACCGCGTTGCTTGTCCCCTGCACCCGGCTGACGTCCTCCTGGGCAAACCCCGTTGCCGGCGCGTTGCCGCGCTGAATGAACACGTGGGTATCCAGCTCTTTCATTTCCTCGATCGTATGACGCGCTTTCTCTTCGAGAAGCAGATAATTCTCTTCAAGCAGTCGAACGATTTCCGGATCCAACTGGGTGCCTGCTTTGCTTTTCACCATGGCCATGGCTTCTTCGAGCGGCATCGCATTTCGATAGGGCCGTTCCGAAGCAAGCGCATCGAAGCGATCGACTGCGGTCAGGATCCGCGCTCCAATGGGAATCTCTTCCCCTTTCAAGCCGTCGGGATATCCGCTGCCGTCCCATGCTTCGTGATGGGACCGGACGATGGGAACCACCGGATAAGGGAATCTGACCCGCTCAAGAATCTCTGCTCCCACCACGGGATGGATCTTCATTTTTTCGAACTCCGCGGGGTTGAGCTTGCCGGGCTTGTTCAGGATGACCTCCGGCACCGCCAGTTTGCCGATGTCGTGCAGATAGGCCGCGGTGATCAACGCTTTCATCTGCGCCTCGTCCAGCCCAATCATTTTTCCCAGCTCCGAAACGTACACTCGCACCCGCATAAGGTGGCGATGCGTATTCTGGTCTTTGGCCTCGATCGCCATGGCCAGGCCCTCGATGGTGCGCATTTGCAGCGCCTCGATCTCAATCACGTGCTGCTCGCGAGCGCGGATGATCGCCATCTGCGCACGATACGCGCGATACACGGTGTAGACCATGGGGATGAGCAGCATCGAGGTCAGCCAGCCGAAGTGGTCGCCCACGTAATTCGCAGCCGCGGCCAACATCGCCCCCACCAGGTAAAACGGTTAGTACCACAGAAGCTCCTGGTGCCATAAGCGCAGCGGGGACTTGCCCGATTCCCAGCCGATAATCAGAGCCATGGGTATGATGTTGACGAGATAGTAGACGGTGACAGCAATCCCCAGCGCCGGCGCAACCTGGCCGCCCACCTGGGGAAGCGCCGATGCATAGCTCCG
>JASHVU010000479.1 GCA_030044455.1 Acidobacteriaceae bacterium
CCATCAATCCATATATGCCGATGGCGGCGAGGACCAGCGCCGTCGCTCCGAAGATGGTGAGCAGCAGCATGTTGAAGTCCTGACGCGCGGTCGACTCGACAATGATTTCGGTCATGGGGCGAACGTGCGCCACGGGGAATCCCCCGCTGGCCAGGCGGAGCTGCTTGGTAATCGCCGCGATGTACTGGTGCGGATCACCGTGAGTGCGCACCACCCAGTCCATAGGGCCGATGTTCGAGTTCAACCCGGTCATGCCGTCGGTGACCTGCGCGGAGGGAACCATCATGAGCGGGCGGGGATCGCGGTTGAGTCCACCGTCGTGGACGTCGGCCATGACGCCGATAATTACGCGCGGAGGCTCGACAAACTGGGGCCCGATGCCCTTGCCGATGAGGACCTGCTGGCCGACGGGATTTTGCTTTGGCCAATACTTTTTGGCGAGAGTATCGTTGATGATCACGACACTGGGAGCGGCGCCAGTGTCCTGCTCGGTAAAGTCGCGCCCGCGCAGAAGGGGAATCTTGAAGACGGAAAGATAGCCAGGGGACGCGCTCATCCAACCGGTGTCGCCGGTCCAGGGGCTTTTGTCGGTGGCGCGGCCAATAATGTTGAAGGGCAGACCGTAGCCGCCGGTGAGTGGCACACAGCAGGTGAACGCTGAATCCTCAATGCCGGGGATGGCGTTGAGACGTTCGCGGCCATCGTGCGCCACCTGGGCAACTCCTGCAGTTTTCAAAAAGCGGTCGCCGGTTAACGACATTTCGAGCGTGAGAACATTGTGGGCATTGAAGCCGGGATCGACATTGCGCAAAGCAATATAGGTCCTGATGAGAAGCGCCGCGCCGGCCAGCAGCACCAGGGCCAGCGAAACTTCGCTGATGACCAGCAGCGAGCGGGCTCTTCCCTGGCGGAATCCAGTGCCTGAGCGATTGCTGCCTTCTTTGAGTGTGGCGTTCAAGTCAGGACGCGAGGCGCCGATGGCGGGGAAGAGTCCGAACAGCACTCCGGTGAGAAGCGAAACACCGAGCGTGAAGGCGAGGACGCGCCAGTCGATGGCCACTGCGCCCCCGTGTTCGCCGATGCGGGGAAGATCGGCGGGACTCACGGCAAGCAGCGCGCGCACGCCCACGTAGCCAAGCGCGAGGCCCAGAATGCCGCCCGAAAGAGCGAGCACAACACTTTCAGTGAGCAGTTGGCGCATGATGCGCACGCGGGTTGCGCCCATGGCGGCGCGGATGGCGAATTCGCGCTTGCGGCCCGCGGCCCGCACCAGCAGGAGATTAGCAACATTGGCGCAGGCGATGAGCAGAACGAAGCCGACGGCTCCGAGCAGGATCAACAGCGAATTGCGCGCATCGGCGACGATCGAGTCGCGCAGGGGCTCGACTCCGAAGGTGTCTTTGGGGCCCAGGTCATCGGGGTGGAGGCGGCGGAATTGATCGGCGGCGAGCTTAAGCGCGGCGTTGGCCTGGATGAGCGCGACCCCGGGTTTGAGGCGGCCGGCGACGTAGAAGTAGTGACCAAGGTTGGTGCTGTTGGGATCGATCTGGAACGGCACCCAGAGGTCGGCAGGTGGATCGGTGAAGAAGGATCTGCCTAACACGCCGACAACTGTATACGATTCGTTGCTGAGCGATATGGCGCTACCTACAATCTTGGGATTGCCGCCGAATTTGCGCTGCCAGAACCCGTAACTGATGACCACAACATGGCCGCCGTCGGGGCTGTCTTCATGCGGCGTGAAGGTGCGGCCCAGCAGGACGGGCGCGCCAAAGAGGCGGAAGTATGCCTCGGAGGCATGGAGGCCTTTCACCTGTTCGGGAACGTCGCCGGTGAGATTGAAGCCCGGACCTCCAAAGTCGTATGCGGCCACATCCTGAAAGACGCTGGTCTGCGCTCTCCAGGCATTGAAGTTCTCAGGCGAAGCGGCGTCGCCCCGACCCTCAGGGAAAACATTCTGGAAGCGCATAATGCGGTCGGCATCGGGGTAGGTGAGCGGTTTGAGCAGCACTGTATCGACCACGGTAAAGATGGCGGTGTTGGCTCCGATGCCGAGCGCCAGAGCTGCAATCGCGGTCACCGTAAAGGCGGGGTTCGCGATCAGAACGCGCAGAGAGTATTTAAGGTCGTTGCGAAAATCGCCCATGAACTCTGCCGCTTTCAAAAGGAGGAACGATTCGGGCCGGGGTAAGGACCCGCTGTATACACTTGATACGCGCGAGAAGCGCAAATGTTGCACTCAATTCAATTGAAAGAGAAGGAAAAGGGTGCGAATCGACTCGGGTGGCGATTTGAATCGAAAAAGGCAGATTGCGGTTCGGAGGTCACCCAACTGGAATCGAAGAACATCGGTAAAAGAGCAACCTCGTCGGGTGCCTTATAAGACAGACTGTGCACTTACCAGTCCGATGGATTGCATGAGCTTGAGGGCATTACTGGTTTGAACAACGCCCGGCTTGAGTTTAAAGTCAAATGCGAGTTCTCCATCCTCCAGGTGATCTTCGAAATGGAAATTCCTGGCGCTG
>JASHVU010000480.1 GCA_030044455.1 Acidobacteriaceae bacterium
TCTTTGGGACCCACGCCCAGGCTGTTATCGGAAGGATTCCGAGACTCCGCCGTGCCTTGGGGTCCTTGAAACCCGGCGCCTAATCCGTCGAAACTCACTATCTCGATTGCCGCCGGCCGGGTGCCTTGGGTCACCTGCTCAACCGCCGCGCCTTCAGTGCCGATCTTCGCCGAAGGGGGCGCGGCCGCTGGTTCGGCAACTGGAGCCGTAGTGGAGGAACGCCGGCGTTCCGGTCGGGGCGGAGACTGATACCCGGTAACCAGCTGCGGCAGCGGCGCCGAACGATCGAACTTCACCGCCGGATTCACAATCGTGTGTCCTGCCTGCCAAGTCGAGGCATCCGGCCCGGAAGCAGGCGGCGGATTCTGCGCCGCGCACTGCGCGGGCCCCCAGTTCAAAGCCAGCAAGGTCAGGGCCAGTTTCAGCGGCGCACCTGATCCAGGGCTCCTACCATGCGCGAGGAATTCGCGCGCAGGATGAGTGTGAATGCAAAGATTCACGGAATCTAAGAGGGTTCGCAGCAAATCAATGGCCATGATATGCAAATTTGAACGCATTGTAAGCCAGATTCATTGTTACGTGATTTCCCCGGAGACGGCCATTTTTCCCGGTAACCAATGCGGCACGATCTCAGCCTTTCGCGCTTGGGAACGACGCCCGCCATTCAGCCGCTCACCGGGTATTCGGTTTAATTCACAGCAGTCGCGAAAAAGGGCTTGACAGTCAAATCGGTGTTATTGTACTCAAATCAGATACCGGCTGATGTATGCGTTGTTGTATACGATAATTCGGCGCTGTTGCGGTAACCGCGATACGTCGCGCGCAAACTTCCCGGATCGTTCCCCAGGTCACGGTTCATCGTTCAAGCCCGCCATTCTTTGCCGTGGTTGAGATTTGCATTTCCAGGAGGTCCGATGACTTACAAGAGGTGTCTTCCCCTTTTGCTGGCATGTTTGGTATTGAGTCCGCGCTTCGCGCACTCGCAGGCACAGACCGGCGGGCAGCTCGCGGGAACGGTCGCCGACCCCGCGGGATCGATGATTCCGGGCGCACAGCTTCTGCTCAGCCAACCCTCCACAGGCGCCAATGTGAGTGTCACCGCCAACGCGACTGGAGAGTATGTGTTTTCCGGCCTCATGCCGGGAGAATACATTCTGCGGGTGAGCGCCAAGGGCTTCGCTGACGCGGTATTCACCAAAGTTACCGTGGAAACCGGACGAACAGTGAACCTGAATGTGCGGATGAAAGTCGGGACTTCAACGCAGAGCGTCGAGGTGGAAGCATCGGGCGAGGTTCTTGAAACCACAACGAACACTCTGGCCACGACGATCAACGGGGATGCTGTGCAGGACCTTCCTCTGAGCGGGCGCGATGCCCTGCCTTTTGCGCAGCTTGTCGCCGGCGCGCAGAGCGGCGGCGATCAGCGATTTACCACGTACAACGCCGAACCAGCGGGGTCAATCAATATCACCGTCGATGGAATGAACGACAACTTCCAGCGCTTTCGCACTTCGTCGACCGGCTTTTTCGATGCGGCTCCGGCGCGCATCGGCGCGGTGGATGAGATTTCTGTTTCCACTTCAGACTTGACGGCCGATACCGGCGCTGAAGGAGCTAACACTGTGCGCTTTGAGTTGAAGAGCGGCACCAATCAGTTTCACGGCAACGCCTTCTGGCAGACCCAGAACAGCGCTTTCAATGCCAACACCTTCTTCAACAACGCCCAGACACCAGTCATTCCCAAAGCTCCTTACCATCTCAGCGATTTTGGCGGAAGCATAGGAGGGCCGATCTGGAAAAACAAACTCTTTTTCTTCGGAAATTATGAGCAGGAGTACGTGCCGGGAAGCAGCACGGGCTTCCAAAATGTCCTTACTCCCTCGGCCCAGTCCGGCAACTTCACCTACACGGGTACCGACGGCGCCCAGCACACGGTGAATGTGCTCAGCATTGCGGCGAACAACGGTTATCCCTCGACCGTCAATTCCCTCGTGGCGGGCCAGTTCGGCCAGATCAATCCCACGCTTTCAAAACTCGGAGCCGTACAGATTGCAACCGTGTTGCCGTACCAGAATGAGCTGACATGGCAATACCCCGCGAATTCCGACAACATTTATCCCACTGCGCGCATCGATTATCAGATTCGGCCGACCATCCGCTGGCATGTTGCTTATGATCTGTATTGGCGGACCTTACCCGGCGCTCAACCTTATCCGACTGACACCTACACCAACGGCAGCTTCAATTCCAGCTACTCGACCTTCACTACGGGATTGGATTGGACCATTTCACAGCACCTTGTGAACGAGTTCAACGCCGGACTGCTCAACACTCAGGAAGAGTTTAATGTTGGCAACTCGACGAATCCATTCGGTTCGGAAGGCAATCTGATTATCGACGCGCCCGGCTTCGTGAATGGCAGCACTAGCCTGTCACCCTACATTCCCAATTACTATCTCCCCGAGCCGCGCAATAGTCCGGTGCGCGATTTCACCGATAGGTTGACGTGGAATCACGGCAAACATACGTTCAGCTTTGGCGGCGATTTGCGGATGGCGACCGACTTCGATACGGGTGAAGCCGATCCTCCCGGCTATTATCTGGGCATTAACACGCTGGATCCGGCAGCGGGTATGTTTAACGCGACAAACTTCCCGAATATGAACTTCAGCGAGACCAATGAACAGGATCTGACCAATGCCGAGGACCTCTACTCTACACTTACAGGGCGCGTGAGCAGCATCTACGGATACAACTATGTGAACTCATCGAATCACCAATACCAGGTTCTGGGTGTGATGAAGCAGCCCGAGGCCCAGAACGTGGGCGGATTTTATTTTCAGGATTCGTGGCGCATGACGCCGCACCTGGCGATCAATTATGGATTCCG
>JASHVU010000481.1 GCA_030044455.1 Acidobacteriaceae bacterium
CAGTCAGGCGCAATAACCAGCGGGTAACGCTCAAGACTCTCCGCTGCCTGCCAGTCAGGAATGAGATCGACCGAGTATCCGAGAGAGAGCAGTAAATCCAACGCTCCCGCCGCAGGCGCTTCAGCCGCTCCCCAGCCGCCAAAGGGATGGTTCGCTGTTCGGTACAGCGTTCGGCCCGAGAACAGCACGCCTGCCTCGGGAACGCTGTCGGAGCGATGCGACCACTGCTGGCGCTGGCGGCAGAAGCTCGCTACCTCCGATGCGGTCGCTATGACGCTTTCGTCGATCCAGCCGGCGCGAGTGGGAACGTAGTAGATCTGGTACGCTCCACCCTGCACCAGCACAATGGCTGCCTCCTGTTCCAATTCCACAGCCGGCTTGGCGGATTGGTGAGCAAACTGTTCGTCAGACTCAAATCCCCATGACAGCAGGTCCCAGGGTTTGCCGCAGCGAGAAAGGTAGCGGGCCTGGATGCGCGCCTGGCGCATGGCTGCCTTGTCGGCGAGATCGCCGGAGAGATAGTCGAGCGGCACGGTGGGGCGCTCGGGCACAAAGGTTGAATACATCCAGTTGCTGGTGATCTGGAAGCCGGGCCGGGCGCTGTGAAGGGCATCCACATACCGCGTCACGTATTGGCGAAATGCTTCCCGCTGCATTTCAAGAAAATCGTTCCAGCCTTGGTCTTCGGGCTTTCGGGGCAGCGTTGCGATTCCTGTCAACTCAATGAATTTGCGCTGCGCGGCATCGCAGTAGTCGGGCTTCACGGCCCAGCAGTCACCGTCAACCCAGCTGCCGTCCAAGTCATATTTAAGGGCGGCTTCAGTGAGTTCAGGAATCATCAGTTCCTGCTCGTAAGGGCCAAACAAGCTAGTTTGCATCACATCGCGTTTGCCAGCTTCGTTCACGCGCGCCCATTCGGGATGTTTGGCAACGGCAAGACCGTCAAGGACTCCAGAAAAATGGTTGTAGAGGCCGACACCATGCGCCGCCGTCACGCGCCGCCACAGGGCAAGCGAGTCCTGCACGATGCCGGGAGCGGACATGCCGGTGCTGGATGGGAACCCAAGATATCCGGGATGCCCCTTCGAGTCGTACTGAACGAAATCGGGACGGCAGCTTTCGAGCAGGTGGCCGATCATTGTTTCCGTCAGATCCCGGCCGAGTTCGGTGTCCTGCGCGGTCGGGTGGAGATCGAAATGGAGGCCAAAAAAACTGTCCTTGCGGGAAAGCCGTGCCGGTGCGCCGGCGACCAGTAACGGCCTGCCTTCGAGAGGCCGCTCAAGCATGAGAGCAGTCGTGGCAGCAATGAATTCTCTTCGCGAAAGTGTCACCATCTTTCCTCTTCGGCTCAACTCCGAAGTAGCGCTGACCGAGCATCGAATCTGTGGAGAGGTGAGCGCCCTCCAGTCTAAACCACACGTGGAAGTGCGCGATCACTTCGCCGCGTCGAACGGCGTTCGTAGATGAGCGCACGCTTTGGGGAAAAACAAGCAAATAGGAGACAGATCGACGCAGACTACCGGGCGGTCTATACTCAAAACCAACAAAAAGCACCGGGATTGGGGAGCGTCTCATGAACCGCCTTATGCTTTTCGCAGTCCTTTTGTTTCAGAGCACGGTGGTCTTCAGCCAATCGTCGGTGACTCTGCCCGGCAGCCCTCAAGCTCCCGGCAAGGCATCAACGAGTCAGTGGCCCTTCGATTTCAACAACCGCCAGCCGGCTCAGACCGCAACCAGCCCCACGTTCAAAAGTTTCGATTGCCAGGTCCAGAATGCAGCCCGGAATCAGGCAAGTGCGCCGATTTGTTTTGACCATCTCTTCAGCGCGCCCAGTACGGATTCGAAATCGCACGCCGAATTCTTTGCGCACAACGAGATTTTCTCTTCGCAGTCTCCATCGCTTGTTCCGCCGCAACTGAAAGGCGAGCCGATTCCAACCGAATGGCCAAACGCTAAACTTGAAAAGATCCCCACGCGCTGGCCAAATCTCAAACTCGAGCCCATCGACGAAGGATCTCCAGGTTTGGTTCCGCCTCACGGCAGAACAAAGTAATAGTGGCGCAAATCATCGAAGGTCATTGAAGCTCCTGCCGGAGGATGTTTTCCCAGCGCCAAGGCGGCGCAGTCTCGCGATCCTGGTTGGACGGTCGCTAAATTCGTCCGTCGCCAATCCGTCAGCTATAGAAAGGTAACTGACGGATAGCCGGTTACTCGCCCATTGGGCGAACGCAGGCGCGAAATAAAAGAATTCACGCAGCGTCGTTCTCTTACGGCCGCGTTGGAACGAAAGCGCTGTAGGAAACACAGTAGGGAGAATCCGACGCCACAAAGTCAGCGCGACCCCAAGCAGCGCTGACCCTGCACAACCGTGAGTGACATTACACCTTTTCCTAAAGCGCCGTAAGCCGCTCCCCGTCTGCTACTGATCCTTGGGGGTAAAAGATCTGTCGCCACCAAACCAGCAGGCCGCGATTGGTTTTGGTAAGCTTCGTGTTGCAAGGAGGCAGACCATGCGAGTTGCGGTGATCGGTCTTGTAGTTTTTGCGGTTCTGATGGGTGGCGGCTTGTCGAGTCCAACGACATCGCAATCTTCAAACACGTCTCACCCCGAAAAAGCCAAGGTTGCAGTCACGACTCCGCTCATTCTTGAGAGTGAAGAGGGTGAGCGGCGTGTCGTCCGGGGTTGGCCGGGACACCCCGAACCGGGAGAAACCTTTATCCTCAAGGTCGATCCGAAGAACGGAGGGTCGAAGCGGCTGGTTTTGTTCACTGCGA
>JASHVU010000482.1 GCA_030044455.1 Acidobacteriaceae bacterium
TTCACATCTGTAGCGGCCTTGAGATAGGGGACAGCCTGTGCCGGCAGTACCTGCTCTCGCAATATTCGGCCTATCATGTAATTCGAGATAGGATCGTCAGGATTTCGACTTAGTTCCTGTTTGAATTCAGCTTCGGCTTCCGGAACTTTGTGCTCTCGGTAGTCAATCAGGCCAAGGCTTGAATGGACTGCAGGAAAATTCGGATCGGCTGTCAATGCCGCTTGAAACTCTTTGAAGGCCTTTGGTTCTTCGTACTCAATGTCATAAGCCATCCCAAGCATGAAATGCGCTTCCGGCGAGTTCGGATCGATAGCCATGATTCGATTGAAGACTCGCGTCACGCCGGAGTAGTCCTTCGCTCTCCAGTAAGCCTTTCCCAGGATATCGAGAGTGGGAAGGTCGTCAGGCTGCAACCGGCTCGCCCGCTCCAGGTAACCCGTTGCGGCTTTGAATTGGTCAAGAGCGAACAGATCCAGCCCGGTCAGGTCAAGCGATTGAAATGTCGGAGTCGCAGCGGCGAACGACTGGAGCAACGGCAGCGCGTCTCGATATTGATGTGCTCGAAAAAACGCGACACCAAGGTTCCTGCGCGTAACGGCGTCATCCTTTTTGAGCTTGAGGGCCTGTTGGTAAAGCGAAATGGCTTCATCCTCTCGCCCCTGCCGCGCAATCGAGATGGCAAGATTGTTGAGCAGTTCCACTGACTGTGGGTCCAACGTGAGCGCCCGGCGGAAAGATTCCTCTGCCGTGCGGTTGTCGCCCTCTTGCAACGCCCGCGATCCCTGCGCAACCCATTGCGAGAATTCCTGACGAACTCTTGAAGTGTCTTCTGCAGTTTGCTGGGCTGCGGCATGAACGCAGATTGCAAAGCACAAGATGAGGACACCGAACCTGCAATCGAGATTCGCAGTCCTAAGGGCATCGTGTCGCTTTGTCTCTTGAAGGCGCTCTGTCATCGAACCCCTCAACCCGATACCACAATCGGGTCTTAATGAACAATATAGCCGCATGGACCGCCGGCGAGTTTCACTCACTCCCTGAAAGCGTTATGCCGTCATTGACACTCCATAATCGATGCCCGCATCATCCGCCAAGTTGACAACTCATGGCATTTATGCGAGATTCTTCTCCCAGAGGCGCAAACGCTTGCGGAGATTCCCCGCTGAGACGAATTCGGGGACACCGAGCGGCGCCGAGCGCGGTTGAAACAGTCCTGGAATGTGGGAGAAGCTACCCACATCGGTGCTCACCTGGAAGCACTTGGCAATTCCCGATTCCCCGCAAGTTCACGAACGGGCGCGAGAAGTACCCGAAGCGAATAAGCCTGTCTCTGTTTGCGCTTCGAGTATTGGAGTGCGCCCGCAATTCGTGGGTACGTGTTCCACGCAAAGACACGCACGCCGATTCTCGTTCCCGGCCTGATCCGTCCTGCGCAGATTGGGCGCCAGGTGCTGTCGTAAACAACCGAAACAAGATTCAGGATCGCAAGGAAGACACTTTTTTGTGAGGTGACTAAGGATGCAAAAGATTCGGATGATTGCAGTCGCAGTTTCCCTGCTTCTAGCGTACGTTCCAATCTCGTTGAACAGCCAGGAACTCCAGGGAACAATCAGCGGTACTGTCAAGGATGCCACTGGGGCCGTCATAACCGGCGCTACCGTAACGATTGTGCAACAGGGCGGCACCAGCGCCCCTCGCGTCCTTAAGAGCGACGCTCGCGGCAATTACACGGCGACTAACCTTCCCGCCGGTACCTACACGATCACTGTCGCAGCGCCGACCTTTGAAAACTTCAAAGCGAACAATATAACCCTGTTCGTCGCACAATCGCGTTCAGTCGATGCCACGCTCAACCCGGGTCAGGTAAGCCAGACGGTCACGGTCGAAGAGAACGCTGAAACCGTCGACACAACCAGCAGCGCCGTCGAAGGCACAATCAGTGGGACCCAGGTAGAGGAACTGCAACTCAACAATCGTAACTACGAGCAACTCGTCACCTTGCAGCCCGGTGTGGTCAGTAGTTTAGGAGACGAGCCTGGCTTCGGCTTGAACAGTGTCTCCGGCCTCTCCGTAAACGGCGACCGTGAAACCGCCAACAACTGGACGATCGATGGCGCCGACGTCAACGATAGCGGTTCGAACGCCACGCTTTTGAACATAGAGAGCGTCGACGCCATTCAGGAGTTCACGCTGGAGAGAAGTACCTACGATGCAGGGTTCGGACGCAGCGGCGGCGGCCAGATTCTTGTCCAGACAAAATCCGGAACCAGTCAGTTCCATGGCGACGCATACGAGTTCGACCGCAACACGGTTTTCAATGCCAATACTTACTTCGACAAGCAGGCCAGCCCCATCGAACCGCGGCCCATCGAGCACTATAACGACTTCGGTTTCACCATCGGCGGCCCCGTCATGTTTCCCAAGCTTTACCATCCGGCTACAAAGAAGCTCTTCTTCTTCTGGTCGGAAGAGTGGCGCAAGGTCAGTGCTCCTGCGACGGCCGTATTCAATCCTGTGCCCACCGCTGCCCAATTGGGCGGCGTGTTTTCCGGAAACACAACTTCCGACGAAAACGCAACGCAGACCGCCCACAACTGCGTCACCTACAGCGCGGCCACCGGTAACAGCACGATCAATCCGAGTTGCTATAGCCAGAACGCCACAGTGTACCTGGCCAATTACTACGACAAGTTCCCCGCAAACACGTACGACCCGAGCGACGGGCTCACGGACGAATACACCCAAAGCTATTCGGCTTTGGCAAATACCCGAGAAGACGTCATCCGCGGCGACGCACAGCTTAGCGAGAAACTGCACTTCTTCGGCCGCGCCATGCGGGATGAAACGCCAGAGAATTATCCCCTTCAACTTTTTGAGGGAGGCGACTTTCCAGGCGCCGCCGGTTCCGCCGTCAACGCCCCCGGGGACAACATCGTAGGCAACCTCACCTGGACCGTCTCTCCGCGCATGGTGAATGAGGCAGAATACGCATATACTGAGGGCACCATCTCCTCCACCTTCACGCCGGGTTCCATCACCCTCAACCCCGCCGTCACCGGAGCGCTTACGAACATCACGGAATATAAGGACCCGTATGGCCGCATCCCCAGTGTCACATTCCAAAACGGTCTTACCGGGTACGGCAATGGAAGCACACCCTACTTCGAGCGCAACCTCGACAACACATTTTTTGACAACTTCTCAGTAACTCTGGGCCGTCACACGCTGCGCACCGGCGCCACCGCTTCTGAGATGCTCAAGACAGAGAACGGCGACAGCGGCGCTGCGTCCTTCGTGTTCAGTACCTTCCAGGACTTCCTGCTCGGCAACGATTATAACTACTCGCAGCTTAGCCGCGACACCGTCCCTGATTTGCATTACACCAACTTTGAAGCGTACATCCAGGATGATTGGAAGGTAAGTAAACGGCTCACGTTGAATCTCGGAGTGCGCTGGAGCTATTTCCCGTCTCCCGCGGATCTTCTCGATACGCTGGTAAACTTCGACCCCAAGTTCTTCCTTCCGACCAATACTCCGGGAATAGTGGCGACGGGCCCTAATTCGGGTAACTTCATCACTCAAACACCCGGGACCTACGAGAACGGCCTGATTTATCCGACGGGAACAGCCTGCAGTCTTGCGCAGCAAGTCAATGCCGCCGAGGCGACATGCTCGCCTTATGGGGCTCACGTCAATCCGGACCCACGCGACAACTTCGGCCCCAGGTTCGGCTTTGCCTACGATGTGTTCGGAAATGGAAAAACCTCTCTGCGCGGCGGGTTTGGAATTTTCTACGACCGCATGTTGAACGGCATCTGGGAGCAGAATGGATTCCAGGAATCGCCCGGTCTGCAGTCGGATACCATTTATGGCTCTTTATCTGACACATTCGACTCGTTCGACGATCCGTTGGCGGGAACTGCTGCCGCGCCCCCTCTTTATCCCAACCGTATAACCGCCACCGGCATGCCGGTCATGAATAACCCCAACTACGAGGACTTCAACCTTTCCATCCAGCATGAGCTGATGCCGAGCACCGTCTTGACCGTCGCCTATGTCGGGACCGTCGGCCGGCAGCTTCTGGGCGAAAGAGAGATTAATCAGCCAACACTTTCTTCACGAGAGGCAAATCCAACCGCCTGGGCCTTGGCCGTCGTCCCCTATCAAGGCTACGCGGCCTTTGAAGATAGGATTCCCGGCTATAACAGCAACTACAATTCTCTGCAGGTGTCGCTGAACTCCCGCAATTACCACGGGCTCACTTATGGCATTGCCTATACATGGGCCAAGACCATGACCAACCAATCCAACGATCGCGGAACGGAGACTTACGATACCTATGACCTGAACCACGATTACGGGCCCGCGGATTTCAATCAGCCGCAGACGTTTGTCGTCAACTATGTGTACGATCTCCCGTTTTTCAAGGCCCAGCATGGAGTCGAAGGACACGCGCTCGGCGGCTGGGAGCTCTCCGGGATCACACAGTTTCTCTCCGGGATGTCGCAAACCGTGACTCAGTTTCTCGATAACTTTAACAGTGGCGATTGCGCTGCCATCACCGGTGCCACCTGCACCCAGCCCAATCTTTATCCGGATGGCCTCAACATGGATGCGAGCGACATCGCTCCTCGCCCGGACTTAATTGCACCTGTTTAGAAAGCCAAGACGCAATACAATTGGTTTTCCGCCAGTTCCTTTGCGGACGCATGGGGACACTTCGGAAGCGCCGGCCAGGGTGTGTTCGTCGGTCCCGGCCTTGACCTCTGGGA
>JASHVU010000483.1 GCA_030044455.1 Acidobacteriaceae bacterium
ACAACCCTCAGAATAAGGCACGGCTTTGCAAGAGCAGGTGGAACCTGCTTCGTGCCCACTTGACATATACTTCACAGAAATGGCCGCCGGCGCGTGCCCGCGCGAAAATTCCTTGTATTTTGAACAGGATTTCAGTGGAGGTGAAAAGGATGCGGGTCGAATCAGTAGCCGTCTGCCGCAGAGCGATCAAGGCCGCAGTACTACCGTGCGTCGCCCTGATGTCTTTCCTTTCCGGGGTGGCATTTCACACTGGTGTAACCCGTGGTGACAGAGTAGAAGCAGCATCAGACCAGGTTTTTCAGCTCATGATCTATCACACGTTGCCAGGCAAGGCTCCGGCTCTCGAATCAATCTTCCGAGACGTCTCGAAGCTACAAGCCAGGCATGGTCTCAATGCTGTTGGTTATTGGGTTCCGGAGAAAAATGACCCTGCCTGGGAAAACACTTTTGTTTACGTCCTGGCTCATCCCAGTCGCGAGACCGCCGAGGCGAATTGGAACGCGTTGCATGCCGACCCTGAGTTTGAGCCGTATTTCAAGGCCGCGGCGCCTCTGATTCAGCAGACGAACGGAAACTATCAGGTCGATTTGGTGTAAATGCGTCCCACGGACTATTCCGCCCTGAAATAGCCTTGGAGAACGCCAAAGTAAACGCGAGCTGAGCCGCGGCGAGCGAATAACAGGCGTAGGTTGCGAACTTTGCACGAACATGGCTTTCTGACCGGCTTTCCACTGGTCCACGCGCGCAGGCCACGTTATTCTGAAGCCGGATGAGTGCGCCCACAAACCTTTGCGCCCACCGGAGCCTGCACGCATGAGCGCGCCGCGCTGGGGTGCAGGATTCAGCGCGGTATCGCGCTTTGTGGCCGAGATTGAAGCGGCCGCGGGCAATGCCGGGACCATTCGCCCGGGATACGTGCTGGCCGGCGACGAGGTCTTTCTGCTCGACCGCTGCCGGGCCGCGTTGTTGAAGGCCTTTGTGCCCGACGACCTCAGGGACTTCAGCCTTTCCGATCTCGATCTTGCATCCACTAACATTTTCGAAGTGCTCGACCGCGCACAGACGCCATCGCTGATGGCGCCATTCCAGGTGATCTTTGTGCGCAATGTGCGGCAGCTTTACACGCGCGGCGCAAAGAAGGACGAATTCGCAGCGCTTGACCGCTATTTCAAATCTCCGAACCCGCAGGCGCTGCTGGTGTTTGTCGCCGATTATTTGCGCATCACCAACGACACGCGCCGCATGGAGATGGACGACAAAAACCGCTTCGAGCGCCTGCAGGAGACGCTGGGCGCGCACTGCGGCATGGTTGAACTGGCGCGAGTGAACGATGAAGACGCGATGCGCTGGGCGGTCGCGACCGCCCAGGCCGAAGGCGTGAAGCTGGAGCCTGACGCCGCGCGCGAGCTGGTGGATGCGCTGGGCGCGGACATGATGCTGGTTTCGTCGGAGCTCGAAAAGCTGCTGCTCTACGCTACCGGGCGAGGGCGCATCACGCTCGGCGATGTTGAGACCATGGTGCTGGGGGCCAAGCAGCGCTCGCTCTATGAACTCACTGACGCCATCAGTGCCAAAGACCGGGTGCGGGCGCTGGCGCTGCTGCACGGTTTGCTGAACAGTTCCGATGCGGGGGAAGATGCGGCCATCGGGCACCTCTATATGCTGGCGCGCACCTTCAGGCAGATGCTGGTGATCCAGGAGAGGAACGTGCGCGACACGCGCGCGATATGGCAGGCGTTGTGGCAGGGGTTCAGGATTCCGCCGTTCGCGGCCGAGGATCTGATCCGACAGGCGCGGCGCTACAAGAGCCGCCGCGAGCTGACCCGTGCATTGCGACTGGTGGCGCGAGCCGATCTGGAACTGCGCAGTTCGCCGCCCGACAAGCGGCTGGTGCTCGAGCGGCTTGTTTATGATTTGGCCAGTGAGCCGCGGACGGCGTCGCCGTTGTTTACCGCGGCCCAACTATCATTCGAGGCGTAGGGATCGCTCATCACTCTTCAGCAGACTGGGCTGGTAAGCATGGGGCAAGCGGCATCACTTCATCAGTGGCAGTTCCCTACCGCATTCCATGCCCGATGAGGCAGGGTCCGTACGCCTTGTCGAATTGCTGGATGTGGTTGGTAAGCCAGTTGCGAAAGAAGCGGAGCAGTTCGATGCTCGCGGTGCACTCGCCCCGGTTGGATCGGGCGAAATACTCCTCCACCTGTTTCGTCAACCTTTCGTGCTCACGGCGGTGAGCCGCCAGCCCGGAGTATTTGGCGGCCGCCATCATCGCTTCCTCGGTTGAAAAGTGATCGCGAGTGTACTTGACGAGCTTGAGAAGCAGGGGCCCGGTAGCTTCTCTGGGACGGCCTTTCATCTTTGCTTCGTAAAGTTCGTTGAGGATGGCTACAAGCGTCATATGCTGGCTATCGATTGCGCGCACCCCGAGTGAAAAGCTGTCGTTCCAGGCTAGGAGTGGCATGAATTCACCTCCATTCCATTCATCGGACGGACTCAGCCGAAGTTGAGCGAAACGTAATTAGATTGCTTCAAATCAACCTCGGTTTGACTCCGGCGCCGGGCGCACAATGGGTGTAATGGAGTTTCTAACGCCGCTTAACGTTGCTGCCGCCGTAATCGCGCTGGTTCCCTACCTCGGAGTTGCATTTGCAGGCTCGGCGATTGGGGCGCGCGTGCGAGCGCTTCCGGCCTGGGCGAAAATCGCCGTGCCGATATTGCTGTCGATTCCTTACGCGCTTGTGGCGCTGGGCGCGGGCCAATTCAACTGGGGATGGTTCGCGCTTTACGCAGCACTGCCCGCAGCGATTGCCACGCTGCTGCGGCATGCCACGCCGGCCGTTCAGGGAGCGGAGGAGGATGCAAGGACCGATGCGCGCGAGCGCGGCGCTGGAATGGGCAACTGGCGCGAGTTCGTGGTTCTCGCCATCCTGGGCCTTGCCGTCGACCTGCGCTGGTTTGAGTCGGCATGGCCGGCGCATCTGGCCATCTTCAACAAGGTGCTGCTGCTCGATGCGGCCATCTACGGATTTGTGCTGCTTCGCGATCTGGACGGGACCGGCTTTGATTTGCGCCTGCGCTGGCGCGACGTGACGACGGGGCTGAGGGAAACCGCGTTTTACACGCCGATTGCGCTGGCAGTTGGGCTCGGCCTTGGCTTTCTGCATCGGCACGACGCCTGGCCGGGCATGATGCCGATTGCCGGCGCGTGGGTATTTACCTTCTTCTTCATCGCTGTGCCTGAGGAACTGTTCTTTCGCGGGTGGCTCCAGAATCTTATGGAGCGAAGGTTAGGCCGCGCCCCGGCATTATTTCTGACGGCGGCGCTCTTCGGCCTGGCGCACTTCAACAAGCGGACCACGTTTTTCAACTGGCGATACGTGCTGATGGCAGCCATCGCCGGCGTGTTTTACGGCCGGGCGTGGAGGCGCGACCGGCGCGTGGGCGCCTCGGCCGTGACTCATGCAACCGTGGATGCGATCTGGTCGCTGTGGCTCAAGTAGTTTTCACAAAACGCGGAATTACAAACCAACATCTTGGTCTCCCAGGTTCCAAAATCGGAACCAGGGGCACCCAGATTTGTGGTGAGTTGATGGTGGCGGGTTGGGGTCTGTGGTCTCCCACCGTTGGCGCAAAAACAAAGACGCGCCAGGGATGGGGCACCCGGGCCCAGGAACTGTCGGGGTTCGTGCGATCCCAGGTCTGAAAATCCGGACCTGGGGCACCCTTGTGTCTTGCTTGATCGTGACGGACCAGTAAGGATGCTCATCTACTCTTTTGGTGAGGGCTGGACGACTGGAAGATGGCGATGGTGCGGATGGTGCGGGTTGTAGGTGAGGTAGCCGAGGCCGACGCGCATATTGTGATCGAGCGTGCCGGGAACACTGATGGCGATGGTGATGCCGAGAATGGCGTGGGCCAGCGCCAGCGGGTAGAGATTGCGGTAGCGGAGAAACAACAGACATGCCACGAATCCCCAGATGAGCGTGATGGGCGCGAGAAACGGGCTGGGCAGATGGGCGGACGAAAACAGCACCGCAGTCACCAGCGCGGCCAGCCCGGGGCGCGGAATGAGCCGGGAAAACCGGACCAGAAAGAAGCCCTGCAGCAGGAACTGCTGCACCCCTGACCAGACGGCGTAGGCGATGTAGGTGCTGAAGAATGCGAAGACACTTGGCGGCATGTGAAGCGTGCCCAGCTGCCCGGCAACGATGATTCCGACTGCGGAGAGTGCCAGGGCTGCACCCACGATCCAGAGCGAACGCAGCAGGTTTGCCCGGCGCATGCCCACGGCGTTCCATCCGTCGAAGGAGATGCAGATGATGGCCAGCACGCCCGCCGCGGCTACCCACCAGAGAATGCGCTGGGCCGCGCGGGGCATCCATATGACCATCATGATGAGGGCATAGGCGATGAGGATCTCGGCGAGATCGCGGACGCGGCCGTGCCGGGTAGCGGGAGAAGTTGGATTGAGGACCGGCGCGTCGGCCATGGAGCGATGGTAGAACAGTGGACGGTGAGCAGTGGGCGGCGAGCAGTGAAAAGTGACACGGTCTAGCAGTTGAACAGTTGAACAGTTGAACGGAAGCGGTTGCGGCGGTGTTGGTGGAACCGACGGGATCAACGTTCCTGCGGGGTTGTTTTTTGTTCCTTGTCTCACTCCAGAATTGCCTCGGGCTGGGGTTTGTTGCCGCGCGTGGTGAGCGCAATGGCGGCGGCAAGGATCAACGCGCCGCCCAGCCAGGCGTAGGGACCAAGCTTTTCGCCGAGCAGTTCGACGCCCAGGATGGAGCCGAGCGCGGGCTCGATATTCAGAAAAACGCCGGCGCGCGAGGCTGGCACGTGATGAATTCCCCAGTTCCAGAGCAGCGTGGTGGTGGCGGTGCACAGGACTCCGCTGATGGCGAGAGCGATCCAAGCCGTGGTGCTGAGGTGCGCAAACGGCAGACCTGCCACGCGAATGTGCGTGATGGGAGAAATTACCCAGGGGCCAAGGACGACGACACTCAGCATTACCGTTCCCGAAAGAATGGTGTAGGCAGTCACCACGCGCGGGCTGTGCGACTCCATGAGCTTCTTGCTCCACAGGATCCAGGCGAGCGCCGTAAAGAGCGACAGAATGACCAGGAAATCGCCGGTCAACGTGGGAGTCTCGCGCCCGGTGGTGACGCGGCTGCCGCCCAGAACCACCAGGGCTGCGCCCACCGTGGAGGCGCATAGCGCAAGCCACTCGAACCAGCCGAGCGACTCGCCGGCGAAGATTGCCGCAGCCGCTGCCAGCAGCACCGGCATGGCGCCGACCATCAGCGACGCGTGGCTCACCGTGGTCAACACCAGCCCGTGAAACTGCAGCAGAAACTGGATGGGTACGCCGAAAGCTGCGATGAGCAACAGAAGGCGCATTTCGGCAGGCGTCAAGCGTTCGCGATTGCGCAGTACGACCGGCAAAATGCCCAGCGAGGCAAAGAGAAAACGGTAGAGCACCATGTGCTCCACGCTCATTTCGTTCAGGGCCAGCCGGCCCCAATAGAATCCCGTGCCCCAGAGGGCGCCGGCCAAAGCGCACGCGCCGTAGCCCAGAAACCTGAATCGGTGGCTACCGCCATGATTGCTGCGCGAGTCTCTGTTGTTGAATGGCATGCCATTGTTAGGTTCGCACAAGCCACTGTGCCGGATCTCATTGCCTATCACCCACCCTCATCGGCGAAAATACAATGCGATGATCAGGCGGCGGCGAATCAGGGTCTTCGTTGCGAACGCGGCACTGTTGCTGACTGCGGCGGTTTTATCGCAGGTCTTTTGGCCTCAAGCTTGCGCGCAGGCGGCTGGCCAGGGTCATTCTCGCTCTGAAGTCAAAGAGCGGCAGATTCCCAACCACTTCCCTGCTGAGCCCACCGTCGCACCCTCGTTCTCAATCCCCGTTGAGCCGCTGGGCTTTTCGGCCCCGGGCGCTCTTTACCTGGGCGCCCGCAATACCATGGCCTCGCTCGATTTTATTGGCGAAGACAAGCTGCTGTTTACCTTTCGCGTGCCAGGCCTGCTGCATCGCGACACAGCTAACAACGAAGAGGAGGAGCGGCAGATTCGCGCCGTAGTGCTTGACCTGCCCCAAGGCAACGTGCAGGCCGAGACTGTATGGACGGTGCATGACCGCGCCCGCTACTTGTGGATGCTCAAGGACGGGCGCTTTCTGCTGCGCGACCGCAACCTGCTTAAGGAAGGCGACCTGAGCCTGAACCTGAAGCCATTTCTCAAGTTTCCCGGGCCGCTCGAGTGGATCGAAGTTGATCCCACTCAACAATACATCGTGAGCAACTCCCACGAGCCCGCGCCGGCAAAACCCCAAGTCGGTGACGTGGGCGACGCGTCGTCCACCTCCTCGAGTTCCGCACATTCTATGGATCTGGACGCGGAAGACAACGGCCGCACCCCGGATGTGGTGGTGCGGATTCTGCGGCGCGATACGGGCAAGGTGATGCTGGTGAGCCGGGTACGGCAATCGGTGCATCTTCCCATCAACGACGTAGGATACCTCGAAGATCTCGAAGGCGAACGCTGGCAAAAGATTGTGAACCTAAGCTACTTTGACGGCGGCAGCCGCATGCTGGGCAGCGTGGAATCGGAATGCGAGCTGAGGGACGATTTTGTCTCAGCGCGCGAGATTATGATCACCGGTTGCGACTCGAATGGGGGCGACAAGCTGGTGGCGATGACAACCGACGGCAAGGTGCTGTGGATCGACGTGACGCCCCCGGTTGCCATCTGGCCCGAGGTAGTAATGTCTCAAGGCGGTGGGAGAGTTGCGCGCGAAACATTGGGTGTGACCCACGCAATCACCGCCTATGCATCGCTCGACCCCGAGGATATAAAAGGCCAGTGGGTGACAGTGTATGACGCGGCCACCGGGGACATGGCGCTGGAGGCTCCGGCCAGCCCGGTGCTCGATGCGGGCGGGAATGTGGCCATCTCGCCTTCGGGCCGCAGGGTCGCGGTGGTCAATGCCGGAGCTATCCAGGTGTTCGACCTGCCCGAGCCGCCGCCGGTACCCGTTACGGTCGAGGACAAGTAGGAATTGCCCCAATTGGGAACGGCCGGCCGCATTGCACTTTCGTGCCACCCGGCGCGCGCAAAACCTGTGTAAACTGAGCGATGGGAGATAGCATTTGTCCACGGCTCTGGTTCAGTACACGGCTGCGGCGGTAAGCGACCGCGGCCGCAAACGTCCATCGAACGAAGATGCATTCGGTTACTCGCTTGAGCACGGCGTATTCGTGGTGTGCGACGGAATGGGCGGGGCTGCCGCAGGGGAGATTGCCAGCTCGCTTGCCGTGGACGAGATGATGCGGTTGCTGGTTGCAGAAGTGGGCGGTGCTCCCACTCCGGATGAGGCCGAGAAGGCAGTCTCCGCCGCCAACCAGGCCATTTATACCCGCTCGCAACGCAATCCGAAACTGGCCGGCATGGGCACGACGCTGGTGGCGTTGATTGCCGGCGAACGGCAAGTGTGGATCTTGAACGTGGGCGATAGCCGCGGCTATCGGATTCACAACGGAATGCTCCAGCAAGTTACCCAGGACCACTCGCTGGTTGAGGAACAGGTGCGTATCGGCCGGATGAACCGAACTGAGGCGCTGCGCTCGCCCCTGCGCAATGTGATTACCCGCGCCCTGGGCACTCAGGGCCAGGTAACGCCCGACATCTTCGCCATGGAGGCCGAACCCGGCGATCTGTATTTGCTGTGTTCCGACGGACTGACGCGCGAACTCTCTGACCCGCTGATCGAGTCACTGCTGCGGCTTGAGTTACCCCTCGACGAACTGTGCGCCCGGCT